>JBGAUK010000014.1:0-49635 GCA_044228695.1 Chromatiaceae bacterium
CTTGGGGATCCCTGTCTCCTGCGCCAACTCGGCCACGGCGCGGCGCTGCGGGGGCAGCATCTTGGCCATGAGGCTGGCTTTGAATTCGGGTGAATAGTGGGTCATGACTGAATGCCGGTTGCGCGTCGTCGGGGGCTTGCGCCGCGCGGGCTGGCGGTCAACGTCCAGTTGCCCTCCGGGCTCCTTCCCGTTGACCGCCAGCCCGCGCCAAGTTCCTCGACAACCATGATGCCCCATCCTCACATAAAATCTCCGACGGGGAGGTGACATCTATCCTGACACTGGAGGGTAGTGGATGCGGCCCTGGCGCATGTTGAAGGCTCCCTCGGTCCAGCGGGCCAGGACCTGTGCGTTGCGTTCGGCCGCGAAGGCGGCGGCGACGGATTCCCGAAGCCGAGCAGGCGCTGGGGGACCAGCCGGCGCAGCTCCTGGGGGTGGGCGTTGAAGTCGTGCTTGAGGCCCTCTATCAGGGCCCGGGCGATGTTGGTGGGCACGGCGGTGACGAAGCGCAGCCAATAGGCGGAAAGCTTGGGGCTCAGGACAGGGACCGGCAGGATCCAGGGCGGGCTTCGGCCCGCCGCCTCGGCCAGAATGCGCATCATCTGGGCGTAGGTCAGGATCTCCGGTCCGGCCGCGTCCAGGACGGCATGGGCCGTCTCGGGCAAGCCCGGGGCCAGGGTCAGATATCCAGGCGCAACCGGGGGTCTTGGGAGAGGGGCATGAGTGCTAGCCGGGATTTGCGGTCGGGGGTGTAGCAACCGCGCCGGATGTGAATGTCGCCTCCTCCCGGGCCGCGCTGTTCGCCGCCACCAGGCAAGGGGGTCCCAAGGTCAGGATATAGGCGAGAATAGCCTTGGCCGAGGGCTGGTGAAGCTGGATCTGGCTGGGGTCCAGGCTGATGCCATTCAGGAACTGGAGTTCGAGGACATCGTGACCCCGACGGCCGCTCTCGGGGAAGATGCCGGAGTAGAAGTAGCCCAACGCCTCGGCGGCCAGGGTGAGGGTGGGGGCGGTGGGGTCCTCCAGGTCGATGGACAAGAGGATACAGGCGACGCCTTGTTCCAGGAGGAAGGCGGTGAAGGCGGCCAGTTTGTAGTGGACGGCCTCGCCGCCGGCGGCCTCGATGAGGGCCCGGTTCCAGGTCAGGTCGCGGTGGCACTCCAGAAAGTCATCCCCGCCCAAACGTGGGAGGGCGGAGGGATCGGCCTCCGTCACATCCAGGCCCAGCCAGTCGTAGCTATGGAGGATCATGTCCCGGTGGCGTTCTGGGAGGTAGAGGGTCCGGTGGCCCCGCGGCACCACCTGGTGATAGTTGAAGGTGGTGGTGATGCGATCGCCGGGCCGGGCGCCATCGACAAAGACGGCAGGGCTGGAGGCGAGGCGCAGCCCGACACTGATCCGGCCTAGGGCCTCGCTGGCCTTTTGGGTGGCGACGTGATGGGTCACCGATAGGGAATAGATGGCGCGGACACCGCTCTGGTTGGCGTCCGCATGCAACTGGTCCGAGAGTTGGCGGAAGACCCCGCCCTTGCGCGCCTCGGGCAGGACGAAGGCGGCGCCCATCTCGCCCAGAGGGTCATCCTGGCGGTGGCGCATCATGGCGTAGTGGCCGATGACGGTGCCGGCCTCGTCGATGGCGATCCAGGACAGAAGTTGGCCGGTGCGGCTTTGTTCCAGGACCCGATCCGGGTAGTAGATGACGTCCTTGTAGCCGTAGCCGTAGAGGTCCCAGGCGGCACTGGCGAGGGCCAGAGCCTCCTCGGCGGTCTGGAGGCGGCGGTAACGGATCTCGCCCTGGATTCGGGCCTGGCGCTGGTCAGGATGCAGGATGTCATGGCCGTGGCCCGGTGGCAGGGGCGCCGGCAGCCGCTTGATCAGCTCGAATTCCTGCCCCTCCTTCTCGACGTAGCGCCACTTGACGCTGTCCATGGTCCTGGCGATCAGGAAGGTGCCCAGGCCCTGGGGGGTCTCCTCCAGAGACCGAGGCACCTGGTAATGGGGCAGACGCGCGAAGTCGAAGGGCCGGCCGGTGGCCCGCGCCGCCAGGCGGATCGCCTCGTCCTGGAATTCGATCCGGAGACGAACCGGGGTGTCCGCCCCCTCCGGAATGGCGTGTTTGAAGAAGTTGATCAAGCCCTCTTCCAGGGCCAGTTCGACCTCCCGGCGGATCGGGTCGGGTACCCCCAGGCTGCCGCACAGGTTGGCGAACAGGGCATGCATGGCACCCAGACTGGCGTCATGCCGCGGCAGTTCGATGTCGATGCGGTAGTCTTGGGTCATGGAAAGGATGCCGCCATCAAGAGGTCGGCGCCCCCAGGCGATCCCCATGGATCGCGGGGGGCTGACCCGGGATTAGAGGCTGTCGCCGAAGTCCTGGCGGAATTTGGCGACCAGTTCCTGCTGCCAATTGGAAACCGGCGTCAAGCGGCCAAAGAAGAAGCGCAGGATCTCGGGCTCCTCGGTGAATACCAGGCCGCCGATGAGACGGCGGTTGTCATAGAGCCACTGGATGCGGTCGATGGCGTATTTCACCTGGGAGAGGGTGAAGACACGCCGGGGCAGGGCGAGGCGCAACAGCTCCATGTTGGCGAAGACCTCGGTGCCGTCGGGTTCGCGCTGCTCGGACAGGGTGCCGCGCTCCATGCCCCGAATACCACTAGCGATATAGAGGGCGGAGGCCAGGGCGCCAGCCGGATATTCGGATTGGGGGATGTGATCGAGGAACTTGAGGGCATTGATGTGACAGCCGAGCCCACCCGCCGGGGTGATGACGGGGATGCCGCGCCGCTCCAGCTCTTCTACCATGTAGGCGATAAAGATGGGCCCCTGGTTGATCATGTCCTCGTCCATGGTCTCCTCGAGACCGACGGTCAGGGCCTCGATCTCGCGCACCGACATACCGCCATAGGTGAGGAAGCCCTCGTAAAGCGGTACCAGGCCACGCATCCGCCGATACAGCTCCTCGGAACGCATGCACATGCCGCCGCCGCGCACGCAGCCGAGCTTGCGGGCGGAGAAGTAGATGACATCGGAGAGGTCCGCGAACCGGCGGGTGATCTCGCGGATGCTCATGTCCTTGCAGGCTTCCTCGCGCTCCTTGACGAAGTAGAGGTTGTCGGCCAGCAGGCTGGCGTCCAGGACCAGCAGGAGGCCATGCTCGTCGCATACCTGGCGGACATCGGCGAGGTTTTGCAGAGAGAAGGGCTGACCGCCGATCAGGTTGGTGCCGGCCTCCATGCGCACGAAGGCGATCTGGGTGGCGCCATGGTTGGCGATGACGGCCCGCAGCTTGGCGATGTCCATGTTGCCCTTGAAAGGATGGACGCTGACGACCTCCAGACCTTCCTCGGCGACCAGTTCCTCGATACTGCCACCATTGAGGGTAATGTGGGCCTTGGTGGTGGTGAAGTGATAGTTCATCGGCACCACGGTCCCCGGCGACACCAGCACCTGGGCAAGAATATTCTCGCAGGCGCGGCCCTGGTGGGTGGGCAGGATGTAATGCATGCCGAAGAGTTCCCGCAGCTTGCTCTCCAGGCGCGTATAGGTGGCACTGCCGGCGTAGCTGTCATCGGCGACCATCATGGCGGCCAATTGCTGGTCGCTCATGGCATTCACACCGCTGTCGGTGAGCATGTCCATGAAGACCTCGACGTTTTGCAACAGGAAGGTGTTGTTGCCCGCCTCGTTCATGGCGTCCAGGCGACGTTCCACCGGTGGCAGGTGTAGTTTCTGGACGATGCGCACCTTGTGCATTTCCAGGGGAATTGCCTCACCGCCATAAAATTTGACTGTCGTCATGCTCGCTTAGGCTCCGGGTCTCGCTGGTGGGTCTGGTACGCGGACTGTTTCCGCACGTTGGGGCTGGCCGGGCCCGCAGGATTGAGGGTGGCCATTCTACGCCCTCATGTCTGAATTTCTCGGCCCCTGAAGGGGCTGCTCCCTGCGGCCGCCCTGGGTGGGAGACCTCAGTCGATATTACCCTTTTGATGTTGGTCAAAGAGGAAGCCGCCCAGGGCGCCCGCGCCCGCGCCAATGAGGGCGCCCTGACCCGCATTACCGCTGAGAGAGCCGATGGCGGCGCCGCCGACCGCGCCCATGGCGGCGCCACTACCGGCGCGGCTGGTGGTGGTGGTCCCGCAGCCGGCGAGGAGGATGGGGGTGACGGCCAGCAGTATCAGGCTGGCCCCGCGCAGGGTTCGAAATGGGTTGGTCATGATGCAATCTCCGATGGATGAGGATGGTCATTGTGCAGGCTGGCGAGGCGTGGCTTCAAGGTTGTTGGCATGGCCGGGTCCCCACGCCTCTAATTCCAGTGCGGATGATAAGCAAGCCCCGCCATTTCCGCCACTTGTGGGACCGCCAACCCGGTTAGCGGTTCCCTCTTTGCCTTGCGGCGAACCGCCATCCTAGCTAGGATTGGCCTCTTACGCGGGATCAATGGGCGACACGTCCCGGGCCCCCAGTCCGGCGGCAACCACCTTACTGGAGCAGAAAATGGGAAATTTCATCGCGGGTTTCAGCGCCCCCGCCCGGGGCCTCCTGGTCGCGGCGGCCATCGCCATTATCATCGCCGGCACCCGGTTGGCCGGCCCCCTCCTCGCGCCCCTGCTACTGGCGATCTTTACCGCCATTATCTTTACCCCCATGTTGGGCTGGATGGGCCGTCACCGCATTCCCAAGTGGCTCTCCCTACTCGTCATTCTGTTCCTGCTCATGGACCTGGGCAGCCTCCTGCTGCTCATGACCACCGGCGCCCTGGAGGGCTTGCGGGACAGCCTGCCCAGCTATCAGGAGCGTTTTCTGCTGCTGAGTTCCCAGATGGGCGACTGGCTGGAGGGGATGGGTATCGAAGGCTCCAGCGCGGCCTTGCCAGACATCTTCGACCCAAGCGAGGCCATGCGGGGGGTACGCTTCCTGCTGTCCAACGTCGGTAGCCTGGCCGCCACCGGTGTGCTGGTGTTGATGGCGGTGATATTCCTCCTGCTGGAAACCGCATCCCTGCCGGGAAAGCTAAGGTTGGCGTTTCGCATAACGCCCGGGGGCGAGGCCCGTCTGCAGGGTCTGCTGTCCGCCATCAACCGCTACATGATCATCAAGTCCCTGACCAGCCTGGCCACCGCGGTCCTTATCGGTCTCTGGCTCTGGCTGCTGGGACTGGATTTTATCGTGGTTTGGGTGGTACTGGCCTTCCTGCTCAATTTCGTGCCCTTCGTCGGTTCCATTTTCATGGCCATCCCGACCCTGCTCTTTGCCTTGGTTAACCACGACGTCGGGACTGTCCTCTGGGTTGCCGTCGCCTACCTGGCCGTCAATGTCCTCATCGGTAACATCCTTGAACCGCGCATCATGGGCCAGGGCCTGGGGATCTCGACCTTTGTTGTCTTCCTGTCCCTGCTCTTTTGGGGCTGGGTACTGGGCACCATCGGCGTCTTCCTCTCCGTGCCCCTGACCATGGCCCTCATGACTGCCCTGGACGCCAGTCCCCAGACCCGGCCCATCGCCATTCTCATGGGGCCACCCGTTCCGGCCGCCGAGGAGGCGGCAGCCTAGCCCCCCGCCCGTTTCATCGCTGAGTTTCGCCATGAATCCAGCCATTCGCTTCACCAAACGCCCCCCCGCCGCGCCCTGAGGCGCGACGGGCTGGACATGCTGGCCGGGGCGTCAGCCTGGTGATCTAAGCGGCGGCCCGCCAGGCCTGGCCGTAGAGGGGCAGGGGCCCTTGCCACTCCAGCCAGTGGCTGGCGTCCTCGTTGGCGGCCTCCAGCAGACTTAGATAAGTGGCCAGGTCGGACCGCCAGGTCTCGGTCCAGGGTTCCATCCAGAAGACGGGGTCCAGGTACCAGGGCCAGTCGCGGCTGGGCTCCGGTCGGGCGGGTGTGGCGAGCGGTGGCGTATCCGCGCTGGTCGCGGGGAGGGACTCGGGCAGGGCGTCGGCCAGGAGGCAGTCGTACTCCAAGGTGCCGTCATCCGCCCATTGGGCCTTGGAATGGATTTTTTGCGCCAGCCGGCGCATGCCGTTGTTTTCCATCAGTACCTCGAACCAGAAGCGATCGATGCCCTGGCGCTGGGCGGCGAGGATCAGGCGAGAGAGGAGGGCGGAGCCCACCCCCATCCCCTGCACCCGGTCCACGGTGACCATGGAGAGTTCGGCAACCGCGCCCCCCGGGCTCAGACGCTGGCAGCGGGCGAAGCCCAGCGGTTCCAGCTCCCGGCCCCTGCCGTCGACCCGGATCGCGACAAAGGCGATGTGGTCTTTGCCGTCCACCTGGGAAAAGCGCTCCAGATCCTCGGGCGTCAAGGCCGCTTTTTCGATGAAGAAGCGCAGGCGGCGGGAGCGTGGCGAGAGGGCCGCGAAGCAGCGCAGCAGCAGGTCGTGGTCTTCCGGGCGGGAAGCCCGGATTACGTAGGTTGAGCCATCGGCCAGTTGGGTTGTACTGGCGTGCGGGCGATCGGGGTAAGATCGGTCGAGCATGGTAAGCCTCCTACACCAAGGTAGGGCCAAGGCCTGGGCGGGATCGCCGCCAAGACCGGGCGTTATTGTGCAGTGCAGCAATAATGGCCTCCTTGGCGGTTTTATTCAAGTCGCAACATGTGGCATTTGTGCATCATGGCGGGAAATCCACCCATGGCGCTCAGAAAAATGCCTTGCCATAGGGCAACCCTTGCCCTAGATTCCCCGCTATGACGATCCTGCAACGCTTTTCGGCTTCGCGCATCCTGATTTATGCCGATGACCACCTGCTTCCTCACGTCCACATCAAATTGCGCGATGGCCGTGAGTGCAGGGTTGAGATCGACTCCCTGAAAATTCAGGGGCGCATCGCGACTCGTGAGATTCGGGACGAATTAGCCTGGATAGCGGCGCATCGGAGATTCCTGCTCGACGAATGGCGGAGGTACAACCCATGAGCACTTACTTTTATCCCAAGTTACAAGCGGTCGAGGCGCTCGCGCCCTATCTTCTGCGCACCACCTGGAGTACGGGCGAGGTGCTGGAGGTCGATGTGGAAGGCGTACTGCGGCGGATTCCCGTCCTCGCCCCCATCCTCTCCCCGGAGGTATTCGCCCGCGTACACCTTGGCGAGTGGGGCAACAGCATCGAGTGGCTTGATGAGGAGTTTGGCGCCGATAACGTCTATGCCTGGGCCAAGGAGCAGGCCGGCGAGGTCAGCCATGAAATGTTCGGTGACTGGATGCACCGCAACCAACTGTCACTCAGCCTGGCGGCCGAGGCCCTGGGGATCAGCCGCCGCATGGTCAGCTACTACCGCACGGCTCACAAACCCATACCACGCACCCTTTGGTTCGCCTGCTTGGGCTGGGAAGCCACGCGACCCCAGACCAAAACCCTACCACGCGCCCTGCCGACGGCCCGCGAATATGCCGCTGCACACGCCTGACTTACCCCAAGAACCATGAAAACCCTGCTCGCGAAAAACGCGGAGATCCTCGTCACCATGGACGGGGAGCGTTGCGAACTGAAAAACACCAGCCTCTATGCCGAGGAGGGGATCATCAAGCAGATAGGACCAGTCTCGGCGCTCCCGCCAACGGCCGATACCGTCCTCGATCTGAGCAGGCAGATCCGGATGCCCGCCCCGCGCTGGAGCCTGATCCCATGACCCCTGAGTTCATCACCAAATGGCGGGACGCCACCCTCAAGGAGCGCTCCGCCGCCCAGGAGCACTTTCTCGATCTGTGCCGCCTCCTGGACGAGCCCACGCCCGCCGAGACCGACCCCACCGGCGCTTGGTACTGCTTCGAGAAGGGTGCGGCCAAGGCCGGGGGCGGGGACGGCTGGGCGGACGTGTGGAAACGCGCCTGCTTCGGCTGGGAGTACAAGGGCAAGGGCAAAGACCTCAAGGATGCCTTCAAGCAGCTGCAGCTCTACACCCCGGCGCTGGAATATCCGCCGCTGCTGATCGTCTCGGATATCGCGACCATCGTCATCCATACCGCCTTCACCGGGACGGTGCCGGACGTGCATGTCCTCGCCCTGGAGGATCTGCGCGATGCCAGCAAGCGCCGGCTGCTGAAGTGGGCCTTCACCGAGCCCGAGCGCCTCCGGCCGGGCCAGACTACCGCGGCCCTCCCCGAGGCGGCCGCAGGGAGCTTTGGCGGCCTCGCCCAAGCGCTGCGCGCTCGCGGGCACGACCCCTGGGTGGTCGGCCATTTCTGCATCCGGTTGCTGTTCTGCCTGTTCGCCGAAGATATCGAGCTACTGCCCCGACAGATGTTCACCCGGCTCCTGGATGCCGGGCTCAAGGATCCGGCGAGCCTCTCCACCATGCTGGAAGACCTGTTCGGCGCCATGGCCAAGGGCGGCCGGATCGGCTTCGAAGCGGTGGAGTGGTTCAACGGCGGCCTCTTTGACACGCGTGATGCGCTGCCCCTCGAACGGGACGACATCAAGACCTTGCGCGCTTTGGCCGGGCTCGACTGGTCGGCCATCGAGCCCTCGATCTTCGGCACCCTGTTCGAGCGCGGGCTCGATCCGGACAAGCGCAGCCAGCTCGGTGCCCACTACACCGACCGCGGCTCGATCATGAGATTGGTGGACCCGGTGGTCCTCGACCCCCTGCGGGACGAGTGGGCCGCAAAGAAGGGTGAGATCGAGGCCCTGATGACGAAGGCGGGCGGCGCCAAATCAGCCTCCACGCGCACCAAGGCGCAGAAGGATGCGCATGGGATCTTGCAGGGATTCCTGGCGCAGCTCGCCCACTTCCGGGTCCTGGACCCGGCCTGCGGCTCCGGCAACTTCCTGCTGCTGTCGTTGCTGGGGCTGAAGGACCTGGAGCATCAGGTTATCCTCGAGGCCGAGGGCTTGGGACTGTCGAGGGCCTTCCCGATGGTCGGCCCGGAGTGCGTCCTCGGGATCGAGATCAATCCTTACGCGGCCGAGCTCGCCCGGGTGACGGTCTGGATCGGGGAAATCCAGTGGATGCTGTCGCACGGGTTCTCGCTGTCGAAGAACCCGATCTTGAAGCCGCTGAATACCATCGAGCAGCGCGACGCCGTCGTAAACCCGGATGGAACGGAACCAGAATGGCCGGCGGCGGAAGTTATCGTGGGGAATCCCCCGTTCTTGGGGAACAAAAAGATGGTGGGGGCGCTCGGCGAGGACTATGCGGGACGGCTACGGCGGCTCTATCAGGGCCGCGTCCCGGGGGATGCTGACCTGGTAACCTACTGGTTCGAGAAGGGACGGGCGCAGTTAGAGCATGGGCAAGCTGGACTCGCTGGTTTGGTCGCCACGAACAGCATTCGAGGCGGACCGAACCGGAAGGTCCTTGCGCGGATCGCCGACACGGGGGCGCTGTTCGACGCCTGGGCTGATGAGCCCTGGATCAACGAGGGAGCTGCCGTTCGGGTGTCCATGATCGCCTTCGGACCCCCGGACCACCGACGTCCGGTACGTCTCAACGGAACTACGGTGCCGAGTATCTTCGCAGACCTCACCCCACCCTCGGCGGCCGACTCAGTTACAGACATGACCACTGCACGGCGCCTGGCCACGAACCTCGGGGCTTCCTACATGGCGACGACCAAGGGCGGCGCCTTTGACATCGCCGGCGATCTCGCCCGGGAGATGCTGACCGCACCGAATCCCCACGGGAGACCAAACAGCGATGTGGTGAAGCCCTGGGCCAACGGTCTGGATGTCACGCGACGCCCGCGGGATATGTGGATCATTGATTTCGGAACGGACACTGTGGAAACGGACGCGGCGCTTTACGAACGGCCTTTCGCGCAGTTGGTTGCGACCGTGAAACCGGTCAGGATTCAAAACCGCCGCGAAGCCTATGCAAGCTACTGGTGGCGATTTGTTGAATCGAGGCCAGCCATGCGGCGGGGGCTTCAAGGACTGCCCCGCTTTGTCGCGACTCCAACTGTCGCAAAACACAGGGTGTTCGTATGGCTTGACGCTACCACGTCGCCAGACCACCAACTTATCGTGATTTGCCGGCCTGACGACACTACCTTCGGAATCCTGCACTCACGGTTCCATGAGTTGTGGTCCTTGCGGCTGTGCACCTGGCTTGGTGTGGGCAACGACCCGCGTTATACCCCAACCACCACCTTCGAGACTTTCCCCTTCCCCGCCGGCCTGACCCCCGCCGACACCGCCGGCCCCACCGAGGCCCTCTATTCGGGCGTCATCCTCCCGCCTGTCGCCCCCGAGCGCCGCCCGGTCGCCCTCGCTATCGCCGAGGCCGCGCACCGTCTGAACGCCCTGCGCGAAAACTGGCTGAATCCACCGGAGTGGGTGGAGCGGGTCCCGGAGGTCGTCCCCGGCTACCCGGAACGGATCATCCCCAAGCCGGAGCACGCGGCCGAGTTGAAGAAGCGGACCCTCACCAACCTCTACAACGCCCGACCAGCGTGGCTCGACAACGCCCATAAGGCGTTGGATGCGGCGGTTGCGGTCGCTTACGGCTGGGCCGACTACGGGCCGGAGATGGCCGATGAGGAGATTCTGCGGCGGCTGCTGGCGCTGAACTTGGCGCGGTCCGCGGGCTGAGGGGTTGACCCTGGGAGTTGGTCGGGTCATCCCTAAAGCCTTCCGGACCGCGCGGACGCCGGGCGACGTCAGGGGGGCATCGCCGCTGGCGTTCATGTCGCCCAACATTCCCAAGGGTAAACCGCCCGCCGCCATCCCAAACAGTGAGTTACACACCCGTTACGAGGCGGGCTTGGTGAGGTCGGCGACGCCATCACACTCAAACTTACCAAGTTGGTCGGTGAGCTTGATGTTCTCCGCATAGTCTACCGGGCAGGCGATAATGGAAACGGTGTTGTCGGTCAGCGCGGCTCGGAGGGTCGGGAGCAAGTCGTCGGCGGCCTTAATCAGGTAACCCTTGGCGCCAAAGCTCTCGGCATACTTCACGAAATCCGGATTGGAGAAGGCAATGTGGCTGGACCGCCCCAGTTCCAACTCCATCTTCCAGCGAATCAAGCCATAGTTCTCGTCCACCCAGATCAAGGCGACGAAAGGAATCCGCTCACGCAGCGCCGTTTCGATCTCTTGGGAGTTCATCAGAAAGCTGCCATCGCCCATGACCGCCAGCACCTTGCGGTCCGGGCAGGCCAATTTCGCCGCAATCGCCCCTGGCAGGGAAAACGCCATCGTCGCCAGGCCATTGGAGGTCAGGCAAGTATTCGGCATATAAGTGGGATAGAGCCTCGCCATCCACATTTTGATCGCCCCCGTATCGGCCAGGACGATATCGTCGGCCTGCAGGGCGGCGCGGATATCCGCAACCAGTCGCTGCGGCTTGACGGGGAAGGATGAGTCTGCCCGTCCGTCATCCAGTTCTTGCCTCAGCAGCTCACGAATTTTCACCGCGTCAGGAAGGAGGGTGCCTTGGTGAGGAACCGCCGCCGCTAACGCATCCAGCGCCGCGGGAATGTTGCTTTCGATGCCTACGGCGATGTTGTAGTGGGCATCGACTTCGGCGGGGTAGCCCTGAATGTGGATGATCGCTTTGTCGGCATCGGGATTCATCCGGGCTGGGGGAAATTCCTGGAGGTCATAACCGACAGCAATGATGACGTCGGCTTGGTCGAAGCCGAAATTGACGTAGTCATGACGCATGAAACCCATTGCGCCCAAAGCATGGGGATGGCTGTCCGGAAAAACGCCTTTGCCATGGAAAGTGGTGGCGACCGGAATACCGAGTTTTTCGGAGAAGCGGAGCAGCGCCTCTTGGGCATGCTGGCGCGCTGCTCCATGCCCGGCCAAAATGATCGGGTGCTTTGCTGTCGCCAGCAGGGATGCCGCGCGGGCAATTTGGGAGGGGGAGGGCGCGTCGTCGTAAACGACATTCACGGGCAATGGCTTGAGCTCAGGGGGGACGGGCATGGCCTCAATATCTTCCGGCACCGTCAAGTGGACGGCGCCGGGGCGCTCGGTCTGCGCCACCTTGAAGGCTTTGCGGACCATCTCGGGAACGGAGGCCGGCGTCAGCGTCATCTCAGACCATTTTGTCACCGGCTTGAACAAGGCGACCAGGTCGATAACCTGGTGGGATTCCTTGTAGAGGCGATTCAGTCCGCCCTGGGCGGTAATAGCGACCAATGGCGTACTGTCAAGTTGGGCGTCGGCGGTGCCGAGCAGCAGGTTGATCGCGCCCGGACCCAGGGTCGCCACGCAGACGCCCGCCTTACCCGTGAGCCGTCCGTAGATGTCAGCCATGAAGGACGCGGCCTGTTCATGCCGAACCAGGATGAATCGGATCGACGAGGCATTGAAAGCGTCGATGAAATGGATGTTTTCTTCCCCAGGAATGCCAAAGACGTACTGGACCCCCTCATTCTCCAGGCACTGCACGATGAGATTGGCTACCGCTCTGGTCACGGGTGTTTCGAGTTGGTTCATAGGATCGATCTTCCTGGGAAGTGAGTTTGAAAGCTGGCAACCAAGCGGTGGGTCGCATGAAGGTGTCGGTGGTCGGGACGGCGAGGATAGTTGGTCAAAAACATCACTGTTTGACCCCCTATGATCATATCCCGAGAAGGAGCTATCCGCTATTCTCGACAGGAGAGGCGCCTCGCACACGGAGAGACGTGAAAACGGTCAGCAGGCGTCGCATCGTCCCCACCGGATTCATACGACCCTGACCCCAGGCCAGGCGTTGGTCATCCTTGAGTGACGGAAAACATGATTTCTCCCGCTGGCTGACCGGTTGGCGGTGACTCCCAAAGTCATCAACTCCGACTCAGAGCCGGCCACCGGGGCTTGCCTAATCTTGCCTTAAGAACCATGAAAACCCTGCTCGCCAAAAACGCGGAGATCCTCGTCACCATGGACGAGGAGCGTCGCGAACTGAAAAACACCAGCCTTTACGCCGAGGACGGCATCATCAAGCAGATTGGACCGCTTTCGGCCCTCCCGCCAACGGCCGATACCATCCTCGACCTGACCGGGCAGATCCTGATGCCCGGCTTCGTCAACTGCCATCACCACCTCAACCAGACCCTCACCCGCAACCTGCCTAACAGCCAGAACAACAACCTGTTTCCCTGGTTGCGCGGCCAATACCGGATCTGGGCGGCCACCACGCCAGAAGCCTCGCGTACCAGCGTCATCGTGGGGCTTGCCGAACTGGCGTTGAGCGGCTGCACCACGGTTTTCGACCACTCCTATATTTTCAAGAACGGGAATAGGGTGGATTGCCTGATCGAGGCCGCTCGGGAATTTGGCTCGCGCTTCCACTGTAGTCGCGGCTCCATGTCGCTGGGCGAATCGAAAGGGGGCTTGCCGCCCGATGATTGTGTCGAAGATGAGCCCTTCATCCTCAAGGATACCCAGCGGGCGATCGAGGCTTACCACGATCCCAAGCCCGGCGCCATGACCCGGGTGGTGATCGGCCCCTGCTCGCCCTTCTCGGTCTCCGCGAGCCTGCTCAAGGAATCCGCCGCGCTGGCCCGCCACTATCAGGTCGGTCTCCATACCCACCTCTGCGAGACTTTTGACGAGGAGCGTTACACGCTCAATAACTTTTCGATGCGCCCGATCGAGTGGATGGAGACGGTGGACTGGCTGGGCGAGGATGTCTGGTTTGGCCACGCCATCCATGTGCTCGACGAGGAGATCCAGCAACTGGCGCGTTGCGGGTGCGGCGTGGCCCATTGTCCGTCCTCCAATATGCGGCTGGCCTCCGGCATCGCGCCGATCAAGAAATACCTGGCCGCCGGCGTCAAGGTCGGGCTGGGGGTGGATGGGTCCGCGAGCAACGACAGCTCGAACATGATGCTGGAGGTGCGCACGGCCTTCCTGCTGGCGCGCGTCAAGATGGGCCTGTTGCCGCCGGAAGGCCAGGAAAAATTTATGAATCTCTCGCCATCGCACCCGAAGCGCGCGGCGGAGTGGATGACCGCTCGCGAGGTACTGGAACTCGGTACGCTTGGGGGTGCAAAGGTGCTGGGCCGCGACGATATCGGCTCGCTGGAAATCGGCAAGTGCGCCGACTTTTTCAGCATCAATCTCAACACGGTCGATTTTGCCGGGGCCCTCCATGATCCGGTGGCGGCAACGGTGTTCTGCGCGCCGCAGAAGGCCCACTACACGGTGATCAACGGCCGGGTGATTGTGGATCAAGGCCGCGTCGTCACCCTGGATCTTGGCAAGATCGTTGAAGAACATAACAAACTCAGCCTGAAACTCGCCAACGCCGCCTTCTAAATCCCTCCCCCGGTCTGAACCCCGGGAGATCTCGCGGAAAATCCCGATGAAATCCAACAATATCCTCGCCTGGGGCAGCGCCCAGCTTTTCTTTATGCTCAGCGTCCTGGTGGCGGTGGTGTTCGCGATCCTGTCCAACGAGATGGTGCGGCAGCTCGGTCTTGACGCCTCGGATCTCGGCCTGCTGGGCGGGGTATTTTTCGTCACCTATGCGGTGAGTCAGCTCGTGCTGGGGATTCTGATCAGCCGGGTTCCGGCCCGCTGGGTGCTGGGACCCACCGCCATCCTGGCCGCGCTGGGCATCTTCTACTTCAGCCTGAGCGAGGGTTTGACCGCCGCCATCATCGCCCGCGCCCTGATGGGGCTTGGCCTCGGCAGTACCTTTGTCGGCGTCATCTACCTGGTGGGACGACGCTATGGGAACAACTTCGCCTTCATGTCCGCCCTCAGCCAGAGTTTGGCTAATGTTGGCGCGGCGGCACTGGCTATCCTGAGCGCCTTCCTGCCGATTCTGGTGGATTTTCGTTTCCCTTTCCAAGTTCTCGGGGCGCTGTTTCTGGCGAGCGCCGTCCTGATTTTTTGGTGGGTGGATGACGCCCCGCGCGCGGCATCGGGTCCGGCGCCATCGCTCGGCGCTGCCTTCAAGGATGCGGTTTCGAATGGCCAGTTCTGGGCAGCGCTGGTGTTTTACTGCGGGACTTTTGGGACCCTGCTGGCATTTGCCGACCTCTGGAACATCCAGTTTCAGTTGAACTTCTTCCAGCACACGGTGCAGCAATCCGCGGTGATGAACGCCATGATCCCCTTGGGCGTAACGCTCGGCGGACTCGTGGCCGGTGGTTGGGCCAGCAAAGCCGGTTTTGTGCTACCAGCGCGGGTGTTCGGGCTGCTGGTGCTGATCTGCTTTTTCATCCTCTTGCTGGCGCCCTTGCCCTTCCTGACCGCCGAGGCGATGTTGTTCCTGGTCGGTTGCGGTTTTGGCAGTGCCACCCTGGGGCTGGCCGCGCTTCAGCAACATCTGCCAGCAACGGCGGCGCCCTTGTCGACCTCCCTGGTAGTGACGGCAGCCTGCCTCTTTGGCGGCCTGGTGCAGCCGCTGGTCGGGGCCGCGCTCAGCGCACCGCATCGGTCGGGCGAAATCCTGAATCTGCTCCAGGGAGCGAATCCTGATTTCGGAACCTACCAGCGCGGTTTGATCTGGTTGCTGGCCTGTGTGGTTTGCGCGGTGATCGCCAGTTTCCGTTTCCGTCCGGCCCCCGCGTCAAACTAACGCTGACCTGCAGGCAATCTGGATGGCGGCCAACTCCGGCCGGCGGCAGGGTGCGACCTTCGGGCACTTCATCACGCGCCATGAGGCCAAGTCCCTCAAGGCCACCGAGAAGACGGCCTACCGGAGGAGCACCGGGAGGCCGCCTGAACCAAGTCTGACCCCAAGGTCAGACACCAGAATTGCCCATTGCTCGCAGGTTAGCCGGGCCAACGGTTCTCTTTATCGGTTCCCACGGATCCACCCCCTTGAGCAGTCACAGACAGCTCTAATCCATCGATAGAAATGCCCGAGCCAGGAACGCCGCCATCTGATCTCGGGGTACGGTGTCATTGGGGCAATAGGAGCCGTTGCCGCAGCCTAGGGTGACTTTCAGTTCCACCAGTTTCTTGATATACCCGCAAGACCAGGAGTTAGCGGCAACATCATTGAAGGGAGAAACGCCACCGCAATAGTTTTCTGGCGGTTCGCCTACCTTCGCCCGCACGATGAAAACCGCCATTTGTTCGCGCGTCACCAGGTCAGAGGGGCAATAGTAACTGCCGCCACAGCCGCCAGTAATACTCAGTTCGACAAGACGTTTGATGTAACGGCAGAATAATGAGGTGGGCGCAACATCGCTAAAGGGGGAGGTGGTACCACAGTAATCGCTAGGCGGTTCACCGACTTTGGCCCTGATTAGAAAGGCCGCCATTTGATCGCGGGGAACCAGATCTTGCGGGCAGTAGTTACCGTTACCGCAGCCACCCGTAATGCCAGCAGCCCGAATGGCATTGATATAACGATAGGCCCAGTGGGTAGGAGGCACGTCGGCAAAATCGTTGCTACCCGGGGAAAGCCATTTCTGCAACCCAGCGTAGTAAGCAGTATCGAAGCGGCCATAAAAGTCGGGACTGGCGGGATTGTCACAGGAGCTTTTACCACCGAACAGGGTGCCGATCAGCCTGGCGTCAGAGTTGAAAATTCCGGAACCACTGCTGCCGCCTTCTGTTACGCCATTAGTCCATAGCAATTTATAAAATAGCGCATTAGTTGCATCCGTGGTCGAGCAGGAAGTGCCATCGCGGTCCAGACAATACCCTTTAAGGTTCCCGTAGCTGACCTTTTGTAAATCGCCGGCGGGGTGATGCACACCGGTGATACCCATGTCCATCGTCGGTAAGCCGGCGGTCCAGCCGGCAAAATAAGCACCTGCTGGCGGGTTTTCTAATAAGCGTACAAACAGGGTATCAGTCGATTCGGTGGCATAGAGCAGGGTAGCACCACCGGCAAGAGTTTGATATGGACCCGCGGCGCCACCGCACGATGCCGAGCGGTAGAACCAGTAGGTTTGCAGGGTAGATGCCTCTGAATGCGTGGAAAAGCAATGGTTGGCACTCAGAAAATAAGGCACCCATGAAGTGGCATCCTTATCGTTCATCAGGGTCCCGGTGCACAAATAACTGGAACCGGATTTCGTATAAACCATCCTAGCGGTAGCATTACTCAGCGCGTTCAAGCCCGGGTAACACGTGATGTCAAGGTTGCAAGCACCAGCGGCCTTAGACTGGAAAAAATTGTCACTTAAGGGGGATTGAAAGAGGTGCGACACTCTGGGCGCGGCCATGTCCACGGCGCTGGGATCGGTACCCGCTGGCAGTTCGACCTCTAAGAGCAGGTGTTCGCCATCTACGACGGGCGACCAATAAGTTGCGGCGTCTTCACCCGTCTCGCCAGCATTAAGATTTCTTTGCAGCGTGGCCTTGATGTCAGCCCCCGAGACCGCAAAGACTTGCTGTTTATCTGGCGCGTAAAATCGCACCACGGCCTCATCGGGGATAGCTCCCACGCGTAGGCCAAGACGCAGGGCCTGGGCCTCGGGGGATGTCACCAGAAAGCCAAAGGCTTGTCCCCCCTTTGGGGTTGGGTGCCAGACCTGCCGGGAGGCAAAATCTTCCGCATTCTCCAGCGCGATCACCGAACGGCTAAAACCAAGTTGTAACGGACCAGGCTTGGCCACTGCCGGCATCCCTGCTTGCATCTCCGCGTTCTCCAGTGGCGCCAGGTGGATTTCCTCGGGTGCCCAATCACGGGCAGGGATACGGTGGGCAGGGGCCCTTTGCGCGGCTGAAAGCTCAGGCATCCGAGCTGAGTCAACGCTGGAGGGTTCCTGGGCATTGGCGCCAGTCACCGCGAAAGCCAGAAGCACGGCAATACCGATCACCGCGCCTGTGGGTCCACGCGGTACAGAGAAGAAATTAAGAAACAACCTCTTGATAAAATTTGATTTATTCATTAATAAATGACCTGTTTGAAGGGGCATTGCTGAAGAGACATCGCTCATGGGATACGAGAAATTGATCCCTGGCGTAAGACAAGTTTACATCCTTATCATCATAGAGGTCTTGCGCCCAGTGGTCGCTAGGATCGGTCAAGGCATACCTCCTCGGAGAGTTTCAAACCCAAAGGACAAAAACCCCGAGCCCATCCGGTGAGCATGGGGGCTCGGGGTCCTAATGATCGGGAAAGAGGGTCATCCCTGACCTTATGATTTTCCAGTAATTCGCGGCGTTCTTATCGCTTTAGGCCGCGGCAGCCCCCTCGATCTGCAAGTCCTGGGTGGAGGTCGTGAGACCGGGTTCCCGGGCGGCGACGACGAAGCTCCAGATATAGAGGATCAAACCGACGAGGAAGACCAGGCCGGTCAGCTCACGCAGCCAGTAGAAGATGGCAATCTTGTCCTGGACGAGCATGAACTGGAGCGGGGCGTCGCTGAAGCGTTGCAGATAGACCTGCAGGATGCCGGCGGCGGTCAGGAACAGGGTGATGAAGACCATGGAGACCGTCATCAGCCAGAAGGACCACATCTCCAGCACCTGGGAACGCTGGCTGTTGGCCTGACGACCACTCAGGATCGGCATGGCGTAGGAGATCATGCCCAACACGATCATCACATAGGCCCCGTAGAAGGCCATGTGGCCGTGGGCGGCGGTGATCTGGGTGCCATGGGTGTAGTAGTTCACCGGCGACAGGGTGTGCAGGAAGCCCCAGACGCCCGCCCCCAGGAAGGCCATGACCGCGGTGCCCAAGGCCCAGAGGACGGCGGCCTTGTTAGGGTGATTGCGGCGGCGCCGGTTGACCATGTTGAAGGCAAAGACCGTCATCATGAAGAAGGGAATCGGCTCCATGGCGGAGAAGATAGACCCCCACCACTGCCAGTATTCCGGCGCCCCAATCCAGTAATAGTGATGTCCCGTACCGATTATGCCGGTGATCAGGGTCATGGCGATGATGACATAGAGCCACTTCTCCACCACCTCGCGGTCCACGCCCGTGGTCTTGATGAGCACGAAGGCCAGGATGGAGCCCAGGATGAGTTCCCAGACCCCCTCGACCCACAAATGCACCACCCACCACCAGAAGAATTTATCCAGCACCAGATTGGTCGGGTTGTAGAAGGCGAAGAGGAAGAAGACCGCCAGCCCCGTGAGGCCGATCAGCAGCACCAGGTTGACCACGGTCTTGCGGCCCTTGAGGATGGTCAGGCCGATGTTGAAGAGGAAGGCGAGGGCGACGATGACGATGCCCACCTTGGTGATGGTGGGTTGTTCCAGGAACTCCCGGCCCATGGTCGGCAGGATGTCATTGCCCGTCAGCTTGGCCAGACCGGCGTAGGGCACCAGGAGATACCCCGCGACCGTGAGGGCCGCGGCGATCAGGAAGACCCAGAACATGAGGACTGCCAGCCAGGGTGCCGCCAATTCCCGTTCCGCCTCCTCGGGCACCAGGTAATAGGCCGCGCCCATGAAGCCCATGAGCAGCCAAACGATCAGGGCGTTGGTATGGACCATGCGCGCCACGTTGAAGGGGATTTCGGGGAACAGGAAGTCCCCGACCACATACTGCAGGCCCATGATGAGCCCGAAGAGAATCTGGGCGACGAACAGTGCGATGGCAGCCATGAAATACAGCTTGGCCACGCCTTGGGATTGATACTTCATCATTCGCTCTCCTAGGTTGGGAATCCAATTAGCCCTGCTTGTTGGGTGGCCAGCCGGCAGTGTCGATCTGCGAGGCATACTTCAGGAACTGGGCGATGGCCTCCAGCTCGTCGGGGGCAAAATTGAACTGCGGCATACTGCGGCGGCCAGGAATGCCGTCGGCGGGGCGGCTCTGGATGAAAGCCTTGATCGCATCGGTATTGTTACCGAAGCGCACATAGACATTGCCCAATTCCGGGGCGAAATAGGCGCCTTCCCCCAGCAGGGAGTGACAACCGATGCAGTTATTGTTCTCCCACAGCGCCTTGCCATGGGCGATCTGGCGCCCGATTTCCGTGCTGGGATCGAGCAACTCGCGCCGGTCCCGATCCGGTAGCGCCATGGTGGTATCGAAGGATAACGCCAGGAAAAGCAGGAAGAAAAACACGGAGCCACCATAGAAGATGTTCCGCGCCATCGTTTTGGTAAAGGTTTGTGCCATGTTGAGTGGTCCTCTGGAAGCAGTTGCGGCCGGGGACCATTTGAGGGTAAGCCTCCCGCTACAACCTTGACCAAGGTCAAGCCTGGCTGGTGCCCAGGCTCCTGGGGTCCACTTCAGTCCGGCAGTGCCGCAGGCACCTGACGGATTGTGCCCTTGGCCCCGCCATGCCTGGCCATGTCGGTGCAGGCGGCCGGGATCTCAGGCTCGAGTAACGGCATTAGGGTTTGCGCCACCGTGCGCGCAAGTACCAAGCAGCTGCGAGCGGCTTTCGATTTGCCCCAGTTCATCACATCGGAAACGATCCGGGCCGCGCCGATGCGTCCAAGGCACGCTCGACCCGCACGCAGAGGTCCGTAATCAGCGCGATCAGCCAGTCCCAAAACGCATCTTGCCCGACGGTCTCGGTGACTACGCCCGGGGGCAGGAAGCGAGCGATCTCCTGGATGAAACCCTTGTGGATCTCGGCGTCCTCGCGCAACTGTTGTCTGCGCTCGGCAAGTCGTGCGAGGAGTTCGGGCTGGGTCCGACGGTGATCCGTAACCTTGACCGGGAGGAGTTCCAGCGGAGGTTCGATGCCCTGCCGGACAAGCCAGCCGATATCCCAAAGATCTCGGTACTTGATCCGATTCGGTCGAAATGCCAAGGCGATCAGCTTATCAACCAGGATCTCGGCACGGCTTTCGGCCTGAAGGATGAGTCCGCTCGTGCCCAGGTCCACCCCATATGGATTACGCAGCAGCATGGGGCGAGGATCGTGGCTGGGAATGGCACAGATGTCGATATTGATTCGCTGGGCGGGCAGGTCGCGATGCTCGGGGCGCGTGATGACGCGCATCTTCCAGGTATCGACATTTCCCGAATCCCGGACAGGCTCGCCGACGGTCACGGTCAATCCGTATTTCGCCTGCAGCCGCTCAACGAGAACCTCCCCGAGACCAGCGAGCATCGTGCGATCGAACTGGAACCCGCCCGTGAAATCGAGATCCTCGCTCAGACGATTGGACCCATAGCAGGCCCGCAAACAGGTCCCACCAATGAAGGTCAAGGTCTGAAGCAGCCCAGCCTCGGCCATTTCACGGAGGATGTCGTGATGCAGCAGTTCTTTCTCGACGACCATGCGCAGCGGCGCCAGCCCGCTTTGTGCACGCAGGGCCTCGTTTACTAAGCGATCAAAGAGTGTCACCGACGGCCTCCCAGTCCACCAGATCAAGAGTGCGGCGCGCCGCCGCCATATCGCGCAGGGCCAGCCCCATGCTGGCACGCCAGAGATGACAACGCGCATCGTAGACTAGCTGATCGGCCAGCTCGTTCGGCCGCTTTTTGGTATGCACGAATTCGATCGAGCCAAACTGGCCACATGCGATCGTAGCGGTGCGCCCAGACGACATGAACGTTACGTGATTCATCGGAATTTGCGAGATCACGCCCGCTTCGCTGAGCGCGGATTCCAAGCTGATGTAGTTAAAGGTGCCGGCGCGCAGACGTGCGGCAGCGTGGTAGAGGATCAGGCCATCGCCACCGTCGGCCGCCGGGTAGCGATACAGGCCACGACACACCCGCGTGAGTAGCCCTTCCCTCTCCGCACGCATGACCACGGCCCGAAAAGCCCCGGACGCATGCTCCGGGAGCGTCGCCCTCAGATCGGCCAGTGAGAACAAGGCCTGACCCGGGCCGACCAGACTTCCGAGTACGCGAGAGAGTATCTTGATCGGCTGCATAGGCTTTCCGGTCTACACTTTGTTATGCAAACTATAACAAAGCGCGGACCTTTTGGTGTTTTTCGAGGCCTGATCGCGGCGGCCGACCAGCATCAAGCGTCGTGCGCCAGACCGAGGAAATGAACGGCGCGGCGGAATTCGCCCAGCGGCGCGGCTTGCATCGCTTCGTAGCGCAGCAAACAGAGATCCCCCCTGTGTCAGGAACCCGTCAACATCTTATCAGGATTGCGCGAGCCCCCCCTTCTTCAGGGCGGAGTCGCAGGGCGCGGGGAACGAAGTTTGCCTGCTTTTCAGCTACACTCACCGTCCCCAAGGTCTTGTGCATTAAACGCCATGTCTACACTGACCTCCGACACCCGAATCCGCCAGCAACCCGACCTGATCGCCGCCGTGCCCACCCTCGCCGCCCGATGACCGGCCTTGCCCGACTGCGCCGCCAGGCCAGCACCTTTCTGCGCCAACCCCGCTTCATCCAGGCCTGGTTCCTGCCGGTCTGGGTGATCCTGGGGATCGGCAAGGCCATCATCTTCACCATCTCCTTCCGGCGCCTGGCCCCGCGCCTGGGGCATCGGTCCGGCATCGCCCCCTGGGTGCCCCTGCTCGACCCCGCCCAAGAGGCCCGTGCCCGCCTCATCGGTCGGGTGGTGCGCCTGACGGCCAACCACACCCCCTGGGATTCGAACTGCTTCCCCCAGGCCATCGCCGCGCGGGTCCTGCTGGGAATCTACCGCCTGCCCTATAGCCTCTTTTTCGGCCTGATGCGCGACCCCGCCGACCCCGCCGGCATGAAGGCCCATGCCTGGGTCGCCGCCGGGCGAGTGCCCGTCACCGGCGGCGTCAGCTTCGGCCAATTTACCGTGGTCGGCTGCTTTGTCGCGCCCTGTCTAGCTGGAATCGACCAGGTGTCGGGCTTGCCACGACCGCCAGCCCCATCCCCACCACCGCGTCGCGAGAGGACACCCCAGGTATGAGCGGCATCTTCGGCTATTGGCATGGGGGCGGCGACCCGGCGCTGGCCGGGCAGGTGGCGGCCATGGACCAGGCCATGGCTCATTGGGGACCGGACGGCAGCGGCGCCTGGCACGATGACCATTGCGCCCTGGGTCAGCGGCTCCTGTATAACACCCCGGAGGCGGTGCATGAGCGCCTGCCCCGTTGGGTGCCGGAGGCCCGGCTGGCGATCACCGCCGAGGCGCGTATCGACAACCGCGACGAACTCTGCGACTACTTCGCCATTCCCCGCGCCGAGCGCCCCACCACGCCCGACAGCGATCTGATCCTGCGCGCCTATCTAAGGTGGGGCGAGGCCAGCCCGGAGCATCTGCTGGGCGACTGGTCCTTCGCCATCTGGCATCCCGTCAAACGCAAGCTGTTTCTGGCGCGGGATCATCACGGCAATACCAGCCTCTGCTACTGGCGGCAGGGCGAGCGGTTCGCCTTTGCCTCCGCGCCGCAGGCTCTGTATGCCCTCGGCGCACCCCGGCGGCTGAACGAACTCTACCTGGCCCAGTTGCTCATCTCCTGGGCGGCCTACCACGGCCCCCAGACGATTGATTTGGACATCCAGCGCCTGCCCCCGGCCCATGCCCTGACCGTCACGCCGCAGGGCATCCGCACCTGGCGCTACTGGCGGCTGGAGGACACCCCGGAGCTGCGCCTGCCGCGCCGGGACGACTATGTACAGGGATTTATAGAGGTGTATGACGCAGCGGTGCGTTGCCGGCTGCGCAGTTACCGACCGGTGGGCGTGACCCTCAGCGGCGGGCTGGATTCCGGTTCGGTGACGGCGCTGGCGGCACGGGAGTTGGCGCGGCAAGGCCAGCGGCTGACCGCTTTCACCGCCGTACCGCTTTATGACACCAGCCGGACGGTCGGCCCTAAGGGTTTTGGGGATGAGACCGAGTTTGCGGCGGCCACGGCGGCGTTTTGCGGTACGGTCGATCATGTCCTTCTCAACAGCGCCCAGGTCACGCCCATGGCCGGCATCCATCGTATGCTGGCGATCATGCCGGAGCCGGCCCACGCCGCCGGTAACTTCTTCTGGATCACCGATCTGCTGGAGCAAGCCCGGGCGGCGGGGTTGGGGACGCTGCTCACCGGGCAGGGCGGCAACGCGACCGTGAGTTGGCACGGCGCGCCGGAACTGCGTTCGCGCCTGGCACCTTTCCGGTATGGCGGCTGGAAGGCGGGCCTTCGCCACAACCTGCCGCTGAGTCTCCTGCGTCCCCTCATGCGCCTGCGCGCACACGGTGAGGACTGGTCCGATACCGCCATCCATCCGGATTTTGCCCGGCGCATGACGTTATCCGCGCGGTGCATCGCCGCCATGGGGCAGGATGTCACCCTGCAGGAAAGCTGGGGCAGTCCCCGTGATAAACGCTACGCCATTATGCGACCGGGGGCCGGGCTGGTGGGCGATCTCGGGGCGCGGCAAGGCGCGGCAGCCGGGCTGGAGGTGCGCGACCCAACACTGGACCAGCGGGTCATGGCCTATACCCTCGCCGTGCCCGATGCGGTTTTTGATGCCGAAGACGGCATGGACCGCTGGCTGATGCGCCAGGCCATGACCGGCTTGTTGCCGGAGACAGTGCGGCTCAATGAGCGCTGGGGTCGGCAGTCCGCTGATGTGGCCGGGCGGCTGCTGGCTAGCGCGGCAGAGGTGGAGGCGGCGTTGGCGGCGGTGGCGTCATCGCCAGCGAACGGCTATCTGGATGTGGCCAAGATGCGCCGGGCTTGGGCCGACGTGCAGCAGGAGGTCACTATTTTTAATACTCACCGCGTCGCAACGATCCTGCTACGCGGGCTGATGGCCGGGCTATTTCTCAACCTCTCGTAACCCATGGCATCTGTTGCCGACTAATTTTGCCAGCCTTCACCTGCCTTTCATTCACCCAGATCGGAGACAACGCGATGCATGAGCAACAACAATGCCAACAACCCTTAACTGTCGCCCATGACGAACCTGTGCAAATCTCCCCCCTCCACCCCTGGCAGCCGCCGCGTCTTGAGCGCTTGCATGTCAGTTTGGACACTGCCCAAAATGGTGGTGACCTCAATGATCTCAATGTTACAGGAGCAGGATCCTCTTGAGCGATTACATGTCAGTTTGGACACTGCCAATAACCATGGTCCGTTGAATGATCTCAATCTTTCAGGATCCATTACAACATGATGGGAGCAGCCGCATCCTTTAAGAGCGGCCTCTGTCAGCGATAAAGGCACACGGCTCTTGAATGATCACCCATCCCCGGCAACGTACCCGCCTCAAACCACCTAGTTCGCGCCTATGGCCTGATCTGGCGGATGCCGCTGCCTTGCCCGGGGTTCGCCCGGCACCGGTGAACAGCCCGCCGGATGTGGTGGTGCGCTACGGTCCCGTACCACCCGCGCCACCTACCGCCCTGGCGGCCGGCCCCTTGCGGCAGGTGACGCCGGAAGATGCGCGTTTCGGCTTGCCCGATGTGGCTTGGTTGCTGGTGCGCGGCGGCAACGAAATCCTCATCGACCGGCGCGACGGAGCCGACGATGAGCTTCATTCGACTGGCGCGGTCGGCAATCCATCCGGCGAAGTGGATGGATTATCGAACATGGATCGGATATACCCCGTCTAACCACCTGCTATCCGCGCTGAAAGAGGAGGGACTCATGAACAACGCTATTCATCTGCTGGACGTGGTCGCATTGACCGCCGGGATTCCAGAATATGGGCTGGATCGCGGACAGGTCGGCACTGTGGTTGACATCCTGGCCGGAGGACGAGCGTTCGAGATCGAGTTCTGTGACCGTGAAGGACGCACTTACGAGTCCGTTGGATTGCGTCCCGATCAACTGATGGTTTTGCACTTTGAACCTGCCTCGCCACCCCCTGAACCCGTCATGGAGATGGCATAAGCCAGGGCAACTCGCAAAAATATTCGCGACTAGGCGGGGTTCCCACGCTCCACCGTCACGGTTGCTGAGTTTCGTAGCGGGTTTAGAAAACCTTATTGTCGGAGGAGGGGAAATGACCAGATTTATGCCATTGGATTTTCTGACAGGCCGGGTGTTCTGGTGAGCGGAATCTTCGGCTTGATCCATGATGCTGGCGAGGCCGCCGGTCTGGCGCGATTGCAGAAGATGCAGTCGGCAATGGCCCATTGGGGGCCGGATGGCGGCGGCCTCTGGCGGGATGACCATTGCGGGCTGGGCCAATGCCTGCTGTACAACACCCCGGAGGCGGTGCATGAGCGGCTGCCGCGCTGGGTGCCGGAGGCCCGGTTGGCGATCACCGCCGAGGCGCGCATCGACAATCGGGACGAACTCTGCGACTACTTCGCCATTCCCCCCGCCGAGCGCCCCACCACGCCCGACAGCGACCTGATCCTGCGCGCCTATCTGAAGTGGGGCGAGGCCAGCCCGGAGCACCTGCTGGGCGACTGGTCCTTCGCCGTCTGGCATCCCGACGCGCGCAAGCTGTTTCTGGCGCGGGATCATCACGGCAACACCAGCCTCTGCTACTGGCGGCAGGGCGAACGGTTCGCCTTTGCCTCCGCGCCCCAGGCCCTCCATGCCATCGGCGCGCCCCGGCGACTCAACGAACTCTATCTGGCCCAGTTCCTCATTTCTTGGCCGGCGTACCACGGCCCCCAGACCATCGACCTGGACATTCAGCGCCTGCCCCCGGCCCATGCCCTGACCGTCACCCCGCAGGGAATGCGCACCTGGCGCTACTGGCGGCTGGAGGACACGCCAGAACTGCGCCTGCCGCGCCGGGAGGATTATGTGCAGGGCTTTCTGGAAGTGTATGACGAAGCGGTGCGTTGCCGGCTGCGCAGTTACCGGCCGGTGGGCGTGACCCTCAGCGGCGGGCTGGATTCCGGTTCGGTGACGGCGTTGGCGGCGCGTGAACTGGCGCGACAGGGCCAGCGGCTGACCGCTTTCACCGCCGTGCCCCTGTATGACACCACCCGGGCGATCGGCCCCCGGCGCTTTGGCGATGAGACCGAGTATGCGGCGGCGACGGCGGCGTTTTGCGGCAACATCGATCACGTCCTGCTGGACAGTGCCGAAGTCACGCCCATGGCCGGCATCTATCGCACCCTGGCGATCATGCAGGAGCCGGTTCCCGCCGCTAGCAATTCATTCTGGATCACCAATCTGCAAGAACAAGCCCGCGCGGCGGGACTGGGGACGCTGCTCACCGGGCAGGGTGGCAACGCAACCGTGAGCTGGACCGGTGCGCCTGAACTGCGCTCGCGGCTGGCGGTGTTCCGGCAGGGTGGCTGGAGGGCGGGCCTTCGCCGCAATCTGCCTTTATGGGCACTGCGGCCCCTCCTGCGGTGGCGTACCCGCGGTCAGGATTGGTCTGACACCGCCATCCATCCGGACTTTGCCCGGCGTATGGCGTTATCGGAACGGTACCGTGCCGCCATGGGCCAGGATGTCACCCTGCGGGAAAGTTGGGGCAGTCCCCGTGACAAGCGCCATGCCATCATTCAACCAGGGGCCGGGCGAGTGGGCAACCTCTGGGTGCCACTGGGCGCGGCCGCCGGGCTGGAGGTGCGTGACCCGACTCAGGATCAGCGGGTGATGGCCTATACCCTTGCGGTACCCGATGTGGTTTTTAATGCCGAGGACGGCATGGACCGCTGGCTGCTGCGCCAAGCCATGATCGGGTGGTTGCCGGATGCGGTGCGGCTCAATGTGCGCCGGGGCCGACAGTCCGCTGATTTGGCCGGGCGACTGCTGGCCAGTGCAGCAGAGGTGGAGGCGGCGCTGGTGGCGGTGGAGGCATCGCCAGCGAATGACTATCTGGAGGTGGCCAGGATGCGCCAGGCCTGGGCTGACGTACAGCAGGACATCACTATTTTGAGCACCCACCGCGCCGCAACGATCCTGCTGAGCGGGCTGCTGGCCGGGTTATTCCTCAACCGGACGTGACCCGCTGAACCGTTGGCCGACAAATTTTGCTAACATTGACCTGCTTTCATTCACCCAAACCGGAGACCAAACGATGCTTCAGCAACAACATCAACATCAACCCTTGACTGTCCTACACAACCAACCCGAGCAGACTCAACGCAGCCCTTGGCATCCGCCGCGCCTTGAGCGCCTGCATGTCAGTCTGGATACGGCTTTGGGTGGCGCCGTCGCAGTAGGGGATGCTACGCAGGCTTTTACTACCTCTGGTTGAATTGACCTCCTTTTCATTCACCAACACCGGGGCCAACACGATGCAACGCCAGCAGCAACACAACCCCTTGAATGATCGTCAATCCCCGTTACCGCCCCGCTAACAACGCTGTGATTTACCGCGCTCACGGCCTGAACTGGCAATTGCCGCTGGCCTGCCCGGAATGGCGTCCGGCGCCGGTGAACAGCCCGCCGGATGTGGTGGTGCGCTACGGTCCCGTACCGTCCGCGCCGCCTAGCGCCCTGGCGGCTGGCCCCTTGCGGCAGGTGACGCCGGAGGATGCGTGTTTCGGCTTGCCTGATGTGGCGCGATTGCTGGTGCGTGGCGGCAACGAAATCGTCATTGAACGGCGCGAGGGAGCCGATAACGAACGGGTGCGCCTGCTGCTCCTGGGTACGGGCACAGACCTGCTCCTCCATCAGCGCGGGCTACTGCCTCTCCACGCCAGCTCCATCCTGACGCCCGCCGGCGCGGTACTGTTCATGGGCCATTCTGGCGCGGGCAAGTCCACTCTGCTCAACGAGTTCCTGCGCCGGGGCTATCCCATGCTGGCCGAAGATCTGGCCGCCGTGCGGTGGGATGCGGCAGGCGTCGCCTGGGTCGAGCCGGGGGTGCGGGTCACGAAACTCTGGGCGGATAGCGCGGCGGCACTGAGTCAGCCAACGGCGGGGCTGGCTCGGGTCCGCCCTGAACTGGAGAAGTTTGTCGTCCCGGTCGGCGGCGCAGCGCTGGTCGATACCGCCGCGCCCCTGGCCGCTCTCTACGTCCTCTCCGCTCACAACGAGCCGACCATCCTGCTGGAAGAGCGCCGGGACGCCCGCAAATTCAACGCCCTGCTCGACCACACCCGGCAGAAGCTGGTGGTCAAGCGCATGGGGCTGCATGGCGCCCATTTTCAACGCGCCGTGGCCGTGGCCAATCAGGCCCGCATCGTGTACGTACAACGCCCCGAAGGCGAGTTTCGGCTGGCAGAACTGGCCGACGCCGTGGCCACCGATTTCAGCAGGCTCCCGGCCTTGCCCTCGGTGGTCAGCGGGCCATGAAGCGGCTGATCTGGCTCGCCTCCTATCCCAAATCCGGCAACACCTGGGTGCGCCTGTTTCTGGAGGCCTATTGCTATCCCGACCGCGCCCTGGACATCAACAGCATCGACATCAGCCTGCACGCCGGCAGCCGCGATCTGTTCGACCGGGTCATCGGCCTGGAGGCCTCGGACCTGCTCCCGGCCGAGATCGACCGCTATCGGCCAGATGTCTATCGCCAGTTGGCCGTGGAAGTCGAGGAACCGCTGTTCATCAAGGTACACGACGGCTGGCGACACAACGCCGACGGTGCGCCAATCTTCCCGCCAGAGGTCACGGCCGCCACCCTTTACATCGTGCGCGACCCGCGCGGGATCGCCCCGTCCTTCGCCAACCATTATCACCTGAGCCTCGATGCCGCCATTGAGCGCATGGCCAAAGCCGGGCAGGGCATTGCCGCCCGCATGGACCGCCTGCCGGCGCAGTTGCCCCAACCCATAGGTTCCTGGAGCCAGCATGTGGCCGGTTGGCTGGATCAGCGCGAGTTGCCCCTGCATCTGGTGCGCTACGAAGACCTGCACGCCGCGCCGAACGCGACCTTCGCCGGGATTCTAGAGGCGGCGGGGCTACCGGTGGACGAGCAGCGACTGGCGGCCGCGCTGGCGCAATCCCGCTTCGAGCGCGTGCAGGAACAGGAGGCGGCGACCGGCTTCAAGGAACGACTGCTGGGCGCATCCCGCTTCTTCCGGCGCGGCCAACCCGAGAGTTGGCGCGAGGAACTGACCACCGCGCAGCAAGAGCGAATTCTCGCCGCGCATGGTCCGGTGATGACGCGCCTCGGCTATCAATAACCTGCTGGAGTCCTCCATCCATGCCGATCACCCTGAATACCACCCTCGTCCGCTCGGAAAACATCCTGGCCAGCCCGGTCGAAAATGCCCTGGTCATGATGGACATCGAGGGCGGTCAATACTTTAGCCTGGACGAGATCGGCACCGCCATCTGGGAGCGGCTGGCGGAGCCGATCCAGGTCGGCGATCTCTGCGCCCAACTGACTCAGGCCTACGAGGTGCTGCCCGAGGTCTGCGAGCGCGATGTGCTGGCGTTGCTGAATGAGATGGCCGGCTCCGGGCTGGTCCTGTCGCCTGACTGACGAGGCCGGTGACCTGGGTCGGGTTACCCTGAACTATCGTCCGTCCAAACTGACCGGCTGCCAGACCACCCGTTCCAAGCCAATCCCTACCACCGCAAACAGACGCAGGTCGGTCAGGCCGTAGCGTTCTGACAGGGCGGCGCCATAGCGTCGCGCCTGTTCCACCGCCGCGGCCAGTTGCGCTTGCACCGCCGCTAGCGCCGCCAGTTCGGCCATGGATTGCGCCTTGACCTGCTCGCCGGTCAGTTTCAGATCTTGCAGGCTGACATATTTGAATTCCAGCAACAGATCCAGCGCCTGCGTGGCTCGTTGATCCGAGCGCACGATCAGACTCAGATCGATATAGCCGTGATCCATCTCGGTTTCCGACACCATCATGTAGAGGCGATCATCGAAAAGCAGGGTCAGGAAAGCGATTTTGATCATCAGTTCATTGTTCCAACGATAATCCCGGTTGGAGAGGATCGGGAAGTAACGTTGCTCGATGAAGTCCGCCAGGGGGGCCAGGTCACCTTGCAGATAAAAATGTTCCGCCAGCAGGGGAATGGTTTGGCGATCCTCGTAGGTCGGCAGCCACATCTCGCGTAACCGCTCCACATACAGCGACCGGGCGACCAGATTGGGTATATTCAGGATGGATTTGCCCAGAATGCCCACCCCGGTGAGGGTGAGGATGCCGAAATAGTAGAGCAGCGAGACCATGAAGGGCTGGTCCTTGACCGCAGCCAGCACGTCAGCAACGCCAAACCGTTTGGCCAGGCGGGGAATCAGGATACCGGTCTCGCCGTTCAGGGCCTGCGCCAGCACCTCCTCGCCATGGGGCAACTCGGCGATATAGCGCAATTTGCCGCGATCCATCGCCAGATTCTCGTCCAGCATCCTCAGCGGATAACGGCCCTTGGTCTGCAGCGCTTTCAGAAAATATAGGCTCAGGGACGGGTTATAGAGCCGGTCCCCGCCTTCTTCGCAGAAGCAATAGCCGTTATAAAAGGTCCGCATCAGGTCCAGGGCTTCCGCCGGTGACCAGGAACCGCCGTCCGCCGCTAGCCGTTGCAGCACCGCGGCGATTTCCGGCTCGGTGAACCCACACAGATCGTTGAAGCTCTCATCGAGATAGATGTCCTCGCCGACGTTGTAGCCGCTGGTCATGTCGCTGAGGACCACCGGCGAGACGCCGGTAATGAAGACCCGGTCAAGCCCCTGACCGGCGGCGCCCTTGACGCCCTTGAACAGGCTTTTCAGGACGCCTTCGCCATAGAGCAGGCCCTCATAAAATTCCTGCCGGCGGCCAGTCATGAGCACTTCATTGGCGAAGTTATCGTATTCATCAATCAGCAAATACAGGGGACGCCCTTCCTGGCGCACCCGGATCAAGAGGCTAAACAGCGAATTGACCGCATCATGGGGCGTGATCTCGATCCCGTCCCAGCCATAGCGGGCGGCGCAGGCCCGAATGGCGGTATTGACATGCTGGTACAGGGCCGCCCTGATCTCCGGCAAGCTGCCCTGGGCGTCCACCAGCGAGAAATCCCATTTCATCACAAAGTATTGATTGTGCAGCGGCGTGGGATGGCGGCCGATCGCCAGGTGGCCAAACAGGGCATCAAACTGGTCAGCCCGGTTCACGTCGTAGTAATGCTCCAGCATCGACAGCAGCAGGCTTTTGCCAAAGCGGCGCGGGCGAATGAAGATGAGCTGCCGGCCAGCCTCTTCGAGTTGCGGAATCCGGTCGGTGCGGTCCTGGTAAAAGTAGCCGTCCTGGATCAGGGTGCCGAAATCGCTGAGTCCATAGGGGAATTTCATGGAAGACTTCCTGGAAAAGGGATCATCAAATACTTGAGCGCCAAGTCGCCCGATGGTAGAAGCCGGCCAGTGATATTTCAAGAATTTAGGGAGGACATGCCTCGCTCGCTGCGGCGAGGCCTGGGAGTCCCCTGCGTTTCAAGGCTAGCCAATCTCCCGCCCCTCGCCCGCCTCCTCGTGGGTGCGGCCGTCGCGAATCTGATAGAGCCGGTGGAAGGTGGGGATGATTTTCTCGTCGTGGGTGACCACGATAACGGCAGTCTGATATTGCTGGGCCATGCGGTTGAGGATGCGGATGACGCTCAGGGCGCGCTCGCTGTCCAGGGGGGCCGTGGGTTCGTCGGCCAGGATCACCGGGGGGCGATTGGCTAGGGCGCGGGCGATGGCGACGCGTTGCTGTTCACCGCCGGACAGATGGGCGGGCATGGCGTGGGCGCGGTGACTTACGTCCAGGGCCGCCAGCAGTTCCCGTGCCTGGTCCCGGGCCTTGCCGTTGGGTTGGCCGGCCAGCATGAGGGGCAGGGCGACGTTGTCGGTGACGTCCAGGAAGGGGATCAGGTAGGGGGCCTGGAAGACGAAGCCGATCTTGTCCCGGCGCAGGGCCCGGAGGTCGGTCAGGCGCCAGCCCTCGTCGTAGATGACTTCCGCGCCCAGGGTCATGCGCCCGCCGGAGGGCTCGATGACCGCCCCCAGGCACTTGAGCAGGGTACTCTTGCCCGAGCCGGAGGGCCCGATCAGCCCGATCACCTCGCCGGGGGCCACCGCCAGGTCCACCCCCTTGAGGGCGTCCACCACCGTATCGCCGGTGCCGAAGCGCTTGCGCAGGCCCTCGATCAGGATGCCGTGGGTGTCATTCATCAAGGCATCAGCCACCGATGGCCTCCGCCGGGTCCACCCGGAGCGCGGCGCGGATGGCGATGAGGCTCGCCAGTACGCAAATGATCATGACAATCCCAAAACCGCGCGCGGCGTCCCCGGGCAGTAACAGGACGTATTTGGGAAAGATGGGCGCCCAGAGGCTGGCGGCGATCTTGCCCACCATGAAGCCGATGGCGCCCAGTCCGAGCGCCTGCCACAGGATCATGGCGGCGATGGTGCGGTTGCGGGTGCCGATGAGCTTGAGGACCGCGATCTCGCGGATCTTACCCAGGGTGAGGGTGTAGATGATGAAGGCGACGATGGCGGCGCTCACCACCGAGAGGATGACTAGGAACATGAAGATCTGGCGCGCCGAGGTGGCGATGAGCTTGGCCTGGAGGATCTCGTTCATCTCGGCGCGGGTATGGACCGTGAGGCGCTTCCAGCGCCGGATCTCGCCGGCCACCGCGTCCGGGTCGGCACCCGGGGCGACGCGGACCAGGATGGCGTTCACCGAAGAATTCACCGTTTGGGAGGCCAACACCGCCTCCAGCAGGCCGGGCTGCCCGGGCCGGTTGAGGGCGGGATTGGCCAGGGTGCGTTGGCGCTGGTGGATGATGGCGTCGTTATCCTTGAGGAACTGGGCCTCCTGGGCATCCTTGAGGGGAATGAAGACCATGGGATCGCCCCCGGAGGAGACGGCGCGCCGGGTCAGTCCCACGATGCGATACAGATTGCGGCGGACACGGATTTGCTCCCCGAGACGAAAGCCGGTGGCGAGGTCGGCTACCGCCTCGTAATGCCCCTGGGTGAGATGACGACCCGCGACCAGGAAGCGGGGCTGACCCGGCTCGCCGGGACCCCCGGGGACCACGCCCACCACCATGGCCCGCCGCTCCCGATCGCCCTGACCGACCTGCATGGTGAGATAGGTGACGTTGGCGGCCCGCACCACGCCGGGCAGGGTGAGAATGCCCCGGTACAGATCATCCTGAAGGCTGGAGGACTCCGCGTAGGGCCCCAGGGTATCGCGTTGCACCACCCAGAGGTCCGCCCCGCTGTTGTCCAGCAGGATCTCGGCGTCATCCACCATGCCCCGGTAAATGCCCGCCATGGAGAGGGTGACGCCAATGAGCAGTCCCAGGCCCAGACCCGTGAAGACGAACTTGCCCCAGGCATGGAGGATGTCCCGTCCGGCGAGACTGATCATTGGGGCGCTCCCGGGGCGCTGGGGTTGGTGGGGGGGCCAGGGTCGGGGGAGGTGCCGGGGATGGCCGCCACCACCTGGACACGGCTATTCGGGCCAAGGGGCGAGCGGCTGTGCGCCACGATCGCGTCGCCGACGCTGAGGCCTGACCGGATCTGGACCCGGCCGTCCCGGTCGGCCACCCCCCGCTCCACGGGGACGAAGCGGGGGGCATCGTCCTCCAGTCGCCAGACACCGAGTTGGCCGTCGCGGCGGTGCAGGGCGGCGTTGGGCACCCAGGGAGTGGGTGGTAAGGGCGCCAGCAGCACGGTCACCTCCGCGAGTTCGCCCAGGCGGGGCAGGGGGTCTGGCAGGGGCGTGAAGACGATCTTGGCCAGCAGTTCCTCGGTGACGGCATCGGCCCTGGGCTCCACCCGGCCGACCTCGCCCGCATGGATCACCAGGGGCTGGGACCTGAGGCTTACCCGGGCCGGCAAACCGGCGGCCAGGCCCCCGGCCCCCAGCTGGTCAAAACGGGCATTGACCCAGAGTTGCTCGGCGTCGATGACCTCCACCACCGACTGACCCGCCACCAGGGTGCTGCCCGGCTCCGCGTCCCGGGAGACCACCAGGGCATCCACCGGGGCCAGCAGGCGCAGGTTGGCCCGCTGGGTCACCAGGGCCTCGTGTTCGGCGCGCACCCGATTGAGTTCCTGCTCGGCGGATTCCAGGTTGGCTTGGGCGGCCTGGAGCCCAGCCTTAGCGACCTGGGATTCCTGGCGCTTGGCCTCCACCGAGTCCTCGCTGGCGGTCTTGGCGAGCAGCAACTGTTCGTAGCGCTTGACCTGGGCGGTGGCGAATTCCCGCCGGGCCCGGGCATCGTCGGTCTGGGCCCGGGCGGCCTCGATCCCGGACTCGGCGCGGCGCTGGGCAGCCTCTTGGGCGGCGACCCGGTCGTCCAGGTCCACCGGGTCCATCTCCCCCAACAACTGGCCCGCCTTGACCCGTTCGCCCACCTGCACCTCCACCCGACTCACGCGGCCGGCGAAGGTGGGGCCGATGCGATAGGTGTAGCGGGCCTCCAGGGTCCCGATGCCGAAGAGGCTGGGGGTGATGGCATCCGCCGTGACGGTGGTCAGGGTCACCGGCACCGGGGCCAGGGGGCCCGTGGTCAGGGCCAGCCAGAGGAAGGCGGCCCCCAGGGGGACGAGAAAGCCGAGCAGCGGGAGGGCGCGGCGGGTTAAGGGTGGGAGGCGCATGGGTTACTCAGGTAGGCTAGTTGGGTTATAGGATTCGGCCTAGCCGCCCGCGGTCAGACGTGCGTAAAGGAGGGGCAGGCGGGCGGGTAGCTCGGCGGGGTGGCGGATGACCACATAGCCGCCGCTGCCGAAGAGATGGGGGAGATAGTCGTTGCCTTCGGGATCGATGGTCACGCAAAAGGGCTCCAGACCCTGGCGGCGGGCCTCGCCGACGGCGTGGCGGGTGTCCTCGATGCCCCAGCGGCCCTCGTAGCGATCGAGGTCGTTGGGCTTGCCGTCGGTCAGGATCAGCAGCAGGCGGCGGCTGGCGCCCTCCCGCGCCAGGCGTTGGGCGGCATGGCGAATGCCGGCGCCGAGGCGGGTGTAATAGCCGGGCTTGATGGCCTGGATGCGGCCCCGGATCACGGCGCCATAGGGCTCGGCGAAGGTCTTGATCTGGTGGACCCGCACCGGGTCGCGGCGGCGGGAGCTGAAGCCGAGCATGGCGAAGCGATCACCAGTGGCCGCCAGGCTTTCGCCGAAGAGGAAGAGGCTGTCGCGGATGGCGTCGATGACCCGACCTCGGTCATCGACCCAGGTGTCGGTGGAGAGGGACAGGTCCGCCAGCAGCAGGCAGGCCAGGTCGCGGGCGCCGCTGCGCATGTCGGCATAGAGGCGGTTGGGGTCGCCCTGGGCGCCGGCGTGGCGATCGGTGGCGAAGCGCAGGTAGGCGTCCAGGTCGATGGCCTGACCATCCGGGAGGCCGCGCAGCCAGGTGCGGGCCGGGGCCAGGGCCTGGAATTGATCGCGCAGCCGGCGGGCGGTGCGGCGCAGATGCTCCGGGAGTGGGCAGGGCGGGGCCTCGGCGGCCAGCATTTCCTGGATGCGGCAGTGGTTCGGCAGCAGGCGCCGCTGCTTCCAGTCCCATTCGGGCAGGCGCTCGCCGTCGGCGAGGACCAGGTCGTCCTCGCTGGCGGCGGGGAGGTCGAGGTCGAAGCGCAGGCGGGCCCCGCCGGCCTTGCGGTCGCGGGCAACGGCGATGCGGTCCATGTCCTCGGCGGCGGACTTGGCGCGCTCCAGGTCGTCTTCCTCGTCCGTGGCGCGGTCCACCCGGACGTATTCGCCCCAGGTGAGGATGTTCTCCATGCGGATGCCGATGAAGCCAGCGTCCTTCTGGGGCATCTCGGCGCGTTCGGCCTGACGGCGGCGCCGGCCCAGGTTGGCGCTGGGGTCATCCGGGGCCCGCTCCTGCTCGTCGCCCTCCTGGCCGGCCCTGGCGCTGCCCATGGGTAGCGGTGGGTCCGGATGCAGCCAGAGGGGGACGGGCATGGGAGGGTGGCGGCCCCGGGGCAGGTGCGTAACACCGCCGGGCGCGGTCAGGGCCTGGCGGATGAGCATCTCGGCCTCGGCCTCCGGTGGCGGCAGACGGGCGGGGTCCGGGCGTTCGGCGAGGTGGGCGGCGACCAGGCGGCGATAACGGTCGCCCAGGCCGGGGAAGCGGGCCAGGGTCGTCCGGGCCAGGTGCTGATTACCGGTCAGCCAATCGTCGTCAGGGCGGGCCTCGCCCGTGGCCAGGGCCGCGAGCCAGAGATAGAGGTCCCGATTGAGCCCGGGCTCCGGAAAGCGGTCGATGAGGGGCGGCAGGAGGAGGGCGCGGTCATCCCGCCAGGCCAGGGCCAGCTTGTCGCCGACCCCGGCGATGCGGGCCAGCAGGCTGCGGCGGGCGCCGTGCCGGTGCTCATCGGCGGCCTTGACCTCCAGGCCGGCGTCGCCCCCCAGGGCGCGAAAATAGATGCCGATCAAGGCGGCCATGTCCTCCAGCCGCACCGCGGCCGCGGGGAAGCGGCGTTCGCTGGCCCGGGTGACGAGGCGGTGCCAGAGGGCGCCAACCTGCTCTTCCATCAGCCTTGGCCGCCCAGGCTGGCCTGGATGACCTCCCGCAGGGCGGCGATGGTCTCGGCATCGTCGGTGAGGGGTTCCACCAGGGCGGCATGGCAGGCGTCCAGGACGGGCATGCCGCTGCGGATGAGGGTGGCGGCATAGACCAGGAGGCGGGTGGAGGCGCCTTCGTCCAAGTCGTGGTCCTTGAGGGTGCGCAGGGCACAGGCCAGGATTACCAGTCGCTTCGCCAGGGCGGCGTCGATGGCCGTCTCCCGAATCAGGATGGCGATCTCCAGTTCGGGATGGGGGAAGCCCAGGTTCAGGGCGACGAAGCGCTGCCGGGTGCTGGGTTTCATGCCCTTGAGCAGATTCTGGTAGCCAGGGTTGTAGGAGACCACCAGCATGAAGCCGGGCGGCGCCTCCAGGGTCTCGCCGGTACGCTCCAGGATGAGGATGCGGCGGTCGTCGGTCAGGGGGTGCAGGACCACGGTGGTGTCCTTGCGCGCCTCCACCACCTCGTCCAGGTAGCAGATGGCCCCTTCCCGCACCGCCCGGGTCAGGGGGCCATCGGACCAGAAGGTGCCGGCGTCGCCGATCAGGTGGCGCCCCACCAGGTCCGCCGCGGTCAGGTCGTCATGGCAGGCCACGGTGTAAAGGGGCCGGCCCAGGCGCTCGGCCATGTAGCGCACCAGGCGGGTCTTGCCGCAGCCGGTGGGGCCCTTGATCATCATCGGCAGGCGGTTGTGGTAGGCGTGTTCGAAGAGGGCCACTTCCCGGCCCTGGGGCTGGTAGTGGATACCCGCATCCGGGGTGAAGGTGGCGCCGAGGGCGGTAGCAGCATCCATCTAGCGGTGCCGGATTGAAGGGGCCCAAGGCGCCACCTGGACATCCGCGGGGGTGGCGGTCTGGGCCAGACCGGTGGCCAGGGCCAGGACGCCGGCGAGGATGGGGAAGTAGCGCATGAGGGGTGTCTCCTGGGTGGTAATGGCGTGAGGTTTTGGGTTTACCCGCGGCATCCGGGGTCGTCGCGGCCCGCGGGTTGGCCGATAGTCCGCTGCCGGGGGCGAAGACTCCTTAACCTGGATCAAGTCGCGGCCAGATCCCATCAGGCGGTCCGGGTGAAGGCCAGGGTGATGAGTCCGCCGATCAGGGTGAGCCAGATGAGGATGACCCAGCGCCAGGGGCCGCTTAGTCCATGGAGTCCCATGAAGAAGTCGCCCACCAGGTGTCCCTTGACGAGGGCGATGCCGAGCACCAACAGGGCCAGGGGGAGTCCGCCCAGACCCAGTTCGCCCACGGCGTAGGTGGTGAAGGTGAGGGCGATCAGCACCCCATAAACCCAGGTGCAGGGACGAAGAAAAAGGGAGGTGCTGTTCATGGCGTCTGTCCTCAGTGCATCACGTAAACCAGGGGGAAGAGGATCAGCCAGACCAGGTCCACCATGTGCCAGTAGGAGGCTCCGGTCTCCACGCCGGTATGTTCCTGGGCATCATAGTCGCCTTTGCGGGCCTTGAGGGCCACCGCCAGCAGGATCACCAGCCCCAGGATGACGTGCATGAAGTGGAAGAAGGTCAGGGACAGGTAAAACATGTAGAAGCGATTGGTGGACAGGGTGATGCCCTGGCCGAAGTGATGGGCGTACTCCTGGCCCTTCACCCCCAGGAAGACCAGGCCCATGAGGATGGCCAGCCCCAGCCAGCGCGCGCACAGCCCACCCCCGCCGATCCGGATGGCGGCCAGGGCCCGCACCACGAAATAGCTGCTGGTGATGAGGGCCAGGGTGTTGATCAGGGCGGCGCCCCGGTCCAGGTTGGCCTGGTAGAGGTTGAACAACTCCGGGTTGCTCATACGGGTAAAAGCATAGGCGACGAAGAAGATGGCGAAGACCGATAGCTCGGCCAGGATGAAGATCCAGATCGCCAGGTCGCCGGGAGGGTATCGTCCTGCCGCCGGGGTGCTCACTGCCGTGCTCATTGGGGGATTTCCACGGTGATGAATTTTAAAACAACAAGTTATGTCAAACCTTCGCCGCCGGCCTTGATGGAGGTCAAAGTCATTAGCAGCCAGGAGGCTTCCTGGTCCAGGAGTTCTGGCTACACTTGTCTGGCACGGGGTCGGCGTCCTCGGGCTGGCCGTGACGCCGGCGCCACCGCGCTCCGGCGCCGCCTGGCGGGAACCGCGCTGGCTTGACTTGAGTCAAGGGCGGAGGGTGTCATTAATCCTTAGCCTAGGCCTCATGCCAATGCCGTCCAGCCCTTGCCGATGGGCGGACGCTGGCTGGGTTTAAACCTTCGCATCCGAGGAGTCAGGGCCATGCCATCAGGCTTGCATATCTTCCTTGGCTGGACAGCCGTAACGGCTGGCTGGCTGGCGGTCCTTTCCGGGGCCAGCCTGGCCGCCCTGGCGGCGGTCCCGTCGGTCCTGGGCTTGCCTCCGGTCCCGGCGGAGGTAGCCGTAACCGCCCCCGCCCCGGTCTCCCGGGAACGGGCCGTCGCCCTGCGTCATTTCCTGACCCAGGATTGCGGCTCCTGCCATGGCCTGACCCTGGGCGGTGGCCTGGGCCCGCCCTTGCAGCGCGAGCAGGTCGCCAACAAGCCGGTGCCCTATCTGGCCTACACCATCCTCAACGGCCGGCCGGGGACCGCCATGCCCCCCTGGTCCCGGTTCCTGACCGAGGCAGAGGGTGAATGGCTGGCGCGCGAACTCCGGGGAGAGAACCCATGAATCCCACCCTCCATCTGATCCTGGCGCTGCTCCTGGTCGGCCCCCCGGCCCTGGCGGCCGCAACCAGCGACACGGCCAACCCCCTAATCCCTGGCGCGGCCCTCGCCCCCCACGCGGCTCCGACCGAAGCCCCAGCCGCCGCCCCCTGTCCGCAACCGCGCGGGACGGGTGATCTGGGTATCATCGTGGAGCGTGGCTCGGGTTCCCTGCTCCTGATCGAGACCAGCGGCAACACCGCCCTGGGCCGGATCGAGGGCCTGGGGGACCTCTCCCATGCCTCGGCAGTCTTCTCCCGGGACGGACGTTACGCCTTCATTTTTGGCCGCGATGGCGGCCTCTCCAAGGTAGATCTGCTAGCGGGCAAGGTGGTCCGGCGCGTGATGCAGGCGGGCAACTCCATTGGCGGCGCCATCTCGCAGAATGGCAAGCTGGTGGCGGTCGCCAATTACGAGCCCGGCGGGGTGCGGGTCTTCGACGCCGAGAACCTGGATCAGGTGGCCGACATCCCCGCTCTTTACGAAGAGGGCAAACCGGCCTCCAAGGTGGTCGGACTGGTGGACGCCCCCGGCAACCGCTTCGTCTTCAGCCTCTGGGATGGGGGCGAAATCTGGGTCGCCGATCTGACGGACCCGGCCAAGCCCGGCGTGACCCGTCATCGCAACATCGGCCGCCAGCCCTATGACGACCTCATCACCCCCGACGGCCGTTACTACCTCGCGGGCCTCTTCGGCGAGGATGGCCTGGCGCTGCTCGATCTCTGGCACCCGGAGCAGGGGGTGCGGCGCGTTCTGTCGGGCTATGGGCGGGGCGAGGAGCCCCTGCCGGTCTTCAAGATGCCCCACCTGGAGGGTTGGGCGGTGGCGGGTCGGCGCGTCTTCGTGCCCGCCATCGGCCGACACGAGGTGCTGGTCATCGACATGGACACCTGGTCCGAGTTGGGCCGCATCCCGGTGGCGGGGCAGCCCGTCTTTGTCATGGCTCGGCCGGACGGTCGCCAGATCTGGGTGAATTTTGCCCTGCCGGACAATGACCGCGTCCAGGTGATCGATGCCGAGAGCCTGGCGGTGACCCATGAACTCCAGCCCGGCAAGGCGGTGTTGCATCTGGAGTTCGAGCCCCGGGGCGAGGAGATCTGGATCTCGGTGCGGGACGAGGATCGCGTGGATGTCTATGACACCCAGACCTTCGCGCGCCTCACGAGTATCCCTGCCAACAAACCCAGCGGCATCTTTCTCACCGACCGCGCCTTCCGCATCGGGCTATGACGGGTACCCCGCTTTTGGACCGGCTCGACGCCCTCGACCGGCGCCTACTGGATGATTTCCAGTCCGGCATCCCCCTGGCGCCCCGGCCCTTCGCCCTGATGGCGGAGCAACTGGGCGTGGCGGAGGCCGAGGTCATCGCCCGCCTGCAACGCCTGACCAAGGCCGGCGCCGTCAGCCGGGTGGGCCCCGTCTTCCGCCCCCGGCAGGTGGGTGCCAGCACCCTGGCGGCCATGGCCGTGCCCCCGGAGCGCCTCGCGGAGGTGGCGACCCTGGTCAACGGCTTTCCGGAGGTCAACCACAATTACGAGCGGGAGCACGACTTCAATCTCTGGTTCGTCCTCACCGCGCCGGATCAAACTCGCCTGGAGCGGGTCCTGGACGAGATCGGCCGCCGCGCCGGCCTGCCAGTCCTGGATCTGCCCATGTTGGCCGAATATCACATCGATCTGGGGTTTCCACTGCAATGGACATGAATGATTCAGCCAGCCCCGGCCCTGGCCAGCCGGGTGACGCGGATCTGATCCGGGCCATTCAGGGCGGTCTGCCCTTGATGGAGCGGCCCTTTGCCGCCATCGCCGCCGCACTGGGCCGGGAGGAGGGGGCGGTGATCGCCCGTATTCAGGCCCTCATGGCCGCCGGCGCCATCAAGCGCCTGGGGGTGATCGTCCGTCATCAGGAACTGGGCTATGGGGCCAACGCCATGGTGGTCTGGGATTTGCCGGACGCGGCCGTCGATGCCTTGGGGCGGCGGATCGGTCAAGAGCCCTATGTCACCCTCTGCTACCGCCGGCCGCGCCGCCTCCCTGACTGGCCCTACAACCTCTTCACCATGATCCATGGTCGCGATCGAGCGGCGGTGCTGGCGCAGGTCGCGGCCATCAAGGCGGATTTCGACCTGGAGTCCGTCCCCAGCGAGGTCTTGTTCAGCGGCCAGCGCTTCAAGCAGCGGGGCGCCTATTACCAACCAGCGGTCCTGGCGGAGGCCCGACCCGCCACCGATAACCCGGGGGTGGCAGGGGTGAACCCCGCACGACCACGCCCGCCGCGGGGATTGCCCCGGGCGCTGGCCGTCCCTGCCTTGAACTCGGTTTGGGGGGGTGCCCTGGGGACTGCCCTGGGTCCCCTGCAAGTCCGGGTCAGCGAGGCCACGGCATGAACTCCGAGGCCGGGCCAGGTATCCCAGCGCCCCTGATCTTGGGAAGCCTGGAACGGACCTTTATCAATCGCTATCAGGGCGATTTTCCCCTCGTCGAGCGCCCCTTCGCGCTAGTCGCCCAGGCGCTGGGGACCGACGAGGCGCACCTGATCCGCATGGTCCAGGAGCTGCTGGCGAGCGGTCTGCTTAGCCGCTTCGGTCCCCTCTTTGACGCGGAGCGCCTGGGCGGCCGCTTCACCCTGGCCGCCATGGCGGTGCCCGAGGCGGAGTTCGACCGGGTGGCGGCCCAACTCGCCGCCCTGCCTGAGGTCGCCCACAACTACCGGCGCGATCACGCCCTCAACATGTGGTGCGTGCTCGCCACCCCCAGCGAGGAGTTGCTGCGACAGGCCCTGGCTCATCTCCAGGACCTGACGGGCCTGGAGGTGCTGGATTTTCCCAAGCTGGCGGAGTACCACCTGGGCTTCTGGCTCCAGCTTGAGGCGGATGGCGGTCTGAGTATGCGCCGCTGGGTGCGGAGCCCTACGGCCAGTCCCGCCCCCCTGGACGACCTGGACCTGGCCCTGGTATCCGCCACCCAAGGCGGCCTGCCGCTGGTGGCCGCGCCCTACGACGAAATCGCGCGCCGCCTTGGTCAAACCCCCGCGACCGTCCTGGACCGGCTGGCGTCGCTGCTGGCCCAGGGCGCCATTCGCCGCATCGGCGCCGTGCCCAATCACTACCGGCTGGGTCTGCGGGGCAATGGCATGACGGTGTGGGATATCGAGGACGAGGCCGTGGACCGCCTGGGGGCCGCGATCGGCGCCCTGGAGGGCGTGAGCCACTGTTATCGCCGTCCCCGCCGGTTACCCCGCTGGCCCTATAACCTCTTCGCCATGCTGCATGGGCGCGATCGTGCCGAGGTCCTGGCCGCCGCCGCCCGCGTCCAGGATCTGGTGGCCGACCACTGCCATGGCCACGAGGTCCTGTTCAGCGCGGCGGTACTGAAAAAGACCGGCTTGCGCTTCCAACCCCAGGAAAACCTCTGATGTTCAGACTCAGCCGCTACCTCCACCTGCTCGCCGACCCCGAGCGCCTGACCCAGGCCGCCGCCGCGCCCCCGGTCACCCCCACCGGCCCCGTGGTGATCTGGAATCTGATCCGGCGCTGCAATCTCACCTGCGCTCACTGCTACGCGACCTCGGCGGACAAGGACTTTGCCGGGGAGCTGACCACGGCGGAGGTCAAGGCCGTGATGGCGGACCTGCGGGCCTTTGGAGTCCCCGTCCTCATCCTCTCCGGGGGCGAGCCCCTGATGCGCCCCGATATCTTCGAACTGGCCCACCACGCCAAGTCCCTGGGCTTCTATCTGGCCCTGTCCACCAACGGCACCCTCATCGGCGCGGACCAGGTGGCGCCCATCGCCGCGGTGGGCTTTGACTACCTGGGCATCAGCCTGGATGGCCTGGCCGAGACGCACGATCGCTTTCGCCGCCGCCAGGGCGCCTTTCAGGCCTCCCTCCAGGGATTGCGCCTCTGTCACGAGGCCGGTCTCAAGGTCGGCATGCGCTTCACCCTCTGTCAGGACAACGCCCAGGATCTGCCGGCCCTGCTGGATCTGATGGGGGAGGAGGGGATCGATAAGTTTTATCTGTCCCACCTCAACTATGCCGGGCGCGGCAACAAGCACCGGGAACGGGACGCCTACGCCAGCATGACCCGCGCGGCCATGGATCTCCTCATCGAGACCGGTTGGTCGCGGATTCAGCGTGGCCAGGCCGTCGAGCTGGTGACGGGCAACAATGACGCGGACGGTGTCTATCTGCTCCACTGGGCCGAGCGGCACTTCCCGGAACGGTTGGAGGATTTGCGCCAGGTCCTGGTCAAGTGGGGCGGCAATGCCTCCGGTCAGCATATCGCCAACATCGACAACCTGGGCCAGGTTCATCCCGACAGCTTCTGGTGGAACTACCCCCTGGGCAATGTCCGTGACCGCGCCTTTTCCGCCATCTGGGAGGATCGGACCGATCCCCTCATGGCGGGGCTCAAACAGCGGCCACGCCCGGTGGGGGGGCGCTGCGGTACCTGCGCCCATCTCGCCATCTGCAACGGCAACACCCGCACCCGGGCCTTCCAGGTCACGGGGGATCCCTGGGCCGAGGACCCCGGCTGCTATCTCACGGACACCGAGATCGGCCGTTAGCGCCGCCATCCCGGGTCCTTTACCCCTTCCTAGCCTGGTGACTCTGTCATGAAAAACATTCTGTTGGCCGATACCTCCTCCCTGGCGTCCCGCCGCGGCCTGGGCCAGCGCGTCGCCTATGGCGTGGCCCTGGGTTCCTATCTGTGCGCGGTCCTTTGCCTGGCCGCCGTCTTTATCTGGCACGGCGAGTTGGGGAGCGAGCATCCCGTCATCGCCAGCCTGGGGGCCAGCCTGGTCTTCTTCGTCGGGGTTGGCATCGTCCTGCACGTCATCGGTCGCGCCAATCTGCCCAGCCTGGGGTTTAGCGAGGAGAAGAGCCCGCTTTAGCGGCTGGGGCGCAGCCTTGGCAAGTCAAAAAATTGGGTTCGTTTCGTAATTTCACCTTTCCCCGAACTTGCCGATGGCCTCATCCAAGCCGTTGGCATGCGAATCCAGGACGAGCGCTACGGCACCCAAACCCAAATTTTTACCCACCTGCGGCGGCACTCGCACGGAAAGCGACCTCGGCGACTTTATCGCCGCGCTGATCCCCCCGTCCCGGCTACCGAACTATCATTTCATGCCTCACTAACCTAACACGCATAAATTTCAGCTTTAAATTTGATACTGCCGTGTTTTTTCCCGCTCCATCCCGCCCCGTCGGTTTGTCGGCAATGCCTATTACGGCATGACGGAATAAGCTTTGACAGCCTGATTGTTGCCGTCATCGGCCTCCGTGGTGTTGCAGCCGCTTTCAACGAAGGCGCGCAGGGTCTTGGCACCTGCCGCACCGGCGGGGAGTCCGGGAAAGGTCAAGGTCTTGCTGGCACCGGCCGCCAAGGTGCCGACCCTGGCATAGGTGTCTCCATCCGCCAGACAGGCTTGGCTAGTCGGTTGATTGGTCGAAACATCCAGCCAGCCCCCCTCGCCACTCCCCGAGCCCTGGTTCCTCACGGTCACCGCGACGCTGAAGGTGCCGTTGGCGATCGGTGTGCTGGGCGTCAGGACGAGGCTGTTGACCACAAAGTCGGGGATCGGACTCGCGAAGACGGTATAAGTCTTCGTGGCTTGGTTATTGGCTTCATTGGCTTCCGCCGTCAGACACTGGCTGTCCACGAAGGCGCGCAGGGTCTTGGCCCCGGCCGCCCCCGCTGGCAGGCCGCTGAGGGTGACCGTCTGGCTGGCGCCCGCCGCGAGGCTAGTGGTCAGGGTCGTGGCTTGGTCCCCAACGGCACCGCAGTTCTGGCCTGCCGACTGGTTGGCCCAGACCTGGAGCGTCCCCGGCGTCCCGGCCACCGTGCCCTGGTTCTTCACCGTCACCGCAACGCTGAAGGTGCCGTTGGCAACCGGGGCGCTCGGCGTTAGGACGAGGTTGGTGACTACAAAGTCCGAGCCACCAAACCCGGGGACCTGGACCGGAATTGAGCGACTTATGGTCGTGCCGTCACCGAGTTGGCCCCAGGGATTCCAGCCCCACGCCCACAGGGTGCCGTTGGTCTTGAGCGCCAGGCTGTGCCACCCACCTCCAGCGATGGAAGTGACTCCGTCCATAATCATGACTGGAGTAGATACATCTGGGCCGCCGCCGTTACCAACCTCACCGTGCAGGTTTTCGCCCCAGGCCCACAGTGTGCCGTCGGTCTTGAGGGCCAGGGTACCCCATTTTCCCGCAGCCACGGCTACGACCCCGCTGAGGACCTGCACTGGATATGCGCGATTCAGAAAAGTGCCGTCTCCGAGTTGTCCATCGCTGTTACTCCCCCACGCCCAGAGGCTGCCGTCGGTCTTAATCGCCAGGCTGTGGTGATCTCCGGACGCTACAGCCATAACCTCAGTGAAGAACTGATACTGACTCTGGCGGACTTGAACCGGAATCCGGCGTTGCGTGGTTGTACCGTCGCCGAGCTGACCCGCCCAGTTAGAACCCCACGCCCATAGGGTCCCGTCGGTTAACAGGGCGAGGCTCTGGTATCTGCCACCCGCCGTGGCCGCTACATTATCCGAGATTTTCACCAGCACTGGATTTAAGCGACGCTCAGTCGTGTCGTCGCCGAGCTGGCCTTCCAGGTTATTTCCCCATGCCCAAAGATGGCCCCCTTCCTCGTTGGCCAGAGAGTGGTGGCCGCCGCCTGCCACGAAATGAGAGTTAAAGAGTTGCGATCCCCCGGGTGTGACCTGGACCGGACTTAAGCGATCTGTGGTAGTGCCGTCGCCGAGTTGGCCATCTAAGTTCCACCCCCACGCCAGGGTGCGGCCGTCGGTCTGGATGGCCAAGGTATGACCCTCACCCCCTGCCATGGTGTTGACATTGGCCAAGACCTGCATCGGACTGAGTCGATTCGTGCGAGTCCCATCGCCGATCTGGCCATACGTGTTGTAACCCCATGCCAGTAGGCTACCGTCGGGTTTGAGGGCCAGGCTGTGACCACCCCCCGCGGCAATGCGCGCGAGACCGGCGTTGCTGGTCGCAGTGACCGCAGCCACCCAGGGCGAGACCAGCAACTCATCCAGCCCGGTGGCATCGACCCGCAGGGTGAGACTGGGCGAGCCCGGCTCCCGCTGCACCCTGTCGTAAGAACCGACGGGCAGGGCGAACAGCAGGTTCTGCGCCGTCCACTCCAGTTCGTCTTGAAGGATGGCCGCCTGAGCCGTGTCCCCAGGTTCTGGCGCGTCCCCCTCCGGCTGGCGCAGTTTTACCCGCACCTCCAGCCACTCATCTTGTGCAACCTGTTGGCGCAGCGCCTCATCGGTCGTCGCCGACCCATTCGGTTCGGACCAGGCGTCCGGGGCCATTCCAGTCACCTCAGGAGAGTCCTGCGCCCTGGCGTGGCCGAGCGACAGATTCAGGACCAACATTAAACAGAAACCGACTGCCCCAGCGTAGCGGTGCAACGGCATTGAACGGCGCCAAACAGATTGCATAGACATGATGTTTCTCTACCCTTGGCTCGGTGGATAGTAAAGCCCACCGCGTATCCTGTTCTTACTTGAGGACCTCTGATTCTGAAAGCCATGCACCTGGCTTACAGAATTTGTAGTTTGCTTTCTTATACTTGGCCAAACTCTGTCTCTTGATTCATTCAACCACATTCCTCGTCCCGCCATCGCGCGACCCACGGTAAGCGGGAGGCCGACCGTATCGAAAGCAGTGGTGCTCCTTGCGACGGTGTTCGGTGAGCAGTTCATGGACCTTTTGCCTTACCCTGAATCACAGGCTCAAGCTGACAGCCAGCCTCACACCCTACCGCCCTCCTGATTATTAACATGCCTCAGCCATTTTCAGGAGGCGATGCGGCATGGGCGGTGTCCGCACCGCTGCCCAGCCCAGGCGCGGCAGCATGGCGGCCAGGTCAAAGCGGCGATTGAAGCGATAGCAGAACTCGCCCAAGTAGCGCGGCAGATGCTGGCCGCTGAGATGATGGTAGGAGCCCTGCAGGCTATTTTTGACGTTGCCGAGGACGGTGTTGAGCCATTGGAACTCCGGGATGGCCATGCTGCGATAGCCGCCACCGGTGACGATGGGCTGGTGCTCGAAGCCGGCGCTGGCGATGCCCGTAAAGCAGGCGAGGCCATCGGTCAGCACGATGGCGTTGGGGTCGAAGTGGCGCTTGGCGAAGCGCTCGACCTCGGTTTTACGAAACCCGGCGACTTTGCCGAGGCGCAGGCCGATCGGGTGGCCGGCGTCGTTGCAGGACAGGGCGGCGATGAACGGCATCTTGTTCGGGGAGCCGCGCCCCGGCTTGGCCCCGTGGCGCTCGCCGCCCCAGTAGGCGTCGTCGACCTCAATGACACCGCCAAGGGGGGTGTGATCGTCACGTTCTTTCATGACCTGCAACAGTTTGTGCTTGATCCGCCAGGCGGTCAGATAGGCGACCCCCAGGTGACGTTTGAGCGCCAGGGCCGAGATCCCGTTCTTCTGCTGCGTCAGTAAGAACATCGCCAGGAACCAGGTCGTGAGCGCCAGCTTGGTGGCCTCAAAGATGGTGCCTGCCGTCAGCGAGGCTTGATGGTGACAGTGGCGGCACTGCAACAGTGCCCGGGTACGCAAACGCACCGGCTCGTGGGGACGACCACAACGCGGGCAGCTAAAGCCCAGGGGCCAACGCCACTGCTCAAGCGCCTGTTCGCACTGCTCCTCGGTCCCATAATCCTTCAGAAAATCCGGCAAACTCATGCCTTTCTGAAACTGAATCGTGTTCTGAGTCATGGTCCGTCTCCCGCTGGTTGCGTCTGGTTAGAGGGTAGTCCAGCGGAGCAGATTCGGCTGAGATTCGTGAATAATCAGGCCCGGCCTTGATCCGCTTTGGACAAGAGCTTCTCCCGGTGCTTCAGGAAATAACCGTCGGTGAACCCGAGCCCTAGTTGACACCGCATTGCCGACGGCATGAAACCTTCAAACCCACATCTATTTGGAGAGCACCAATGAAACTTGCGGTTGGATTTGATTTTGATCTCGGCTTTACCCGAACTGGCTGAACCATTGGAGCAAAGCATGACCGATATAGAGCAAAGATGGCTGACGGTATTGAATCCTTTTCCAAAGAATGGCGATGAGTTCAGACGACAACTGCTTGAGTCCGACAGCTTATTAGAGAGTGTACTGGAGCCTTCTTTGGAAGGTAAACTGAATACCATCAACTCCAGTCCAAGACCGGCCCGTGACTTACAATTGGTCAGAATGCGAATCGCGAAATGGTTATTGCGGCCACTGCGATTGGCGCCATTGCTTTTGTTATTGAATTTTGCGGTCCAAGCGGAGTCCGTGACTACAATCAAGGAATATTTGGACTTCGCTCGCGAACAGCGAAGCCAAAAGACGGAGATGATAAAATCCGACAGGGGCGTCAGGGCCTACTCGGCGGATTTTATAGATCAAGGCTTTGATCTGTTGTACAAGGCCCTGCTAGTCAAGAAGAAAAACAGTTAGATTACGCAAAATTTAAGTCGGACGAGCTTTTGGATATCATGGGTCTTACCCTTTTCTTATTGAATGAAGATCCTTCCAGCGCGGCGATTGAACCGGTCTACCCTTTATATCTTAAGCGGCGTAAAGAGATAGACATGGTTTTGAAGAAAGATGGGTTCTCACAAAAAGACCGAGACCTGTTCTATCGGTCACTTATACTGGTCGCATTTTGGATTTCGGCTAACAAAGGTGCTGTAAGGGCTAGCGCTTGGTGTAATCTTCCCCCATGCTTGACTATCACCTCAAACCCGACCAACTCGTCGAACTGCGGCGCGCGCATCGCGCGGCGTTGAATGTGCGCGAAGCCTACCGCATCAATGCCGTGATCCTGCTGGCCGAGGGCTGGTCGGCCACGCAGGTCGGCGCGGCCCTCCTGTTGGACCCGGATTCGGTGCGTACCTATTTTAAACGTTACC
>JBGAUK010000014.1:49645-50787 GCA_044228695.1 Chromatiaceae bacterium
CCATCGGTCAGCACGATGGCGTTGGGGTCGAAGTGGCGCTTGGCGAAGCGCTCGACCTCGGTTTTACGAAACCCGGCAACTTTGCCGAGGCGCAGGCCGATCGGGTGGCCGGCGTCGTTGCAGGACAGGGCGGCGATGAACGGCACCTTGTTTGGGGAGCCACGCCCCGGCTTGGCCCCGTGGCGCTCGCCGCCCCAGTAGGCGTCGTCGACCTCAATGACACCGCCGAGGGGGGTGTGATCGTCACGCTCTTTCATGACCTGCAACAGTTTGTGCTTGATCCGCCAGGCGGTCAGATAGGCGACCCCCAGATGACGTTTCAGCTCCAGGGCCGAGATCCCGTTTTTCTGCTGCGTCAATAAGAACATCGCCAGGAACCAGGTCGTGAGCGCCAGCTTGGTGGCCTCAAAGATGGTGCCGGCCGTCAGCGAGGCTTGATGGTGACAGTGGCGGCACTGCAACAGCGCCCGGGTACGCAAACGCACTGGCTCGTGCGGACGAGCACAGCGCGGGCAGCTAAAGCCCAGGGGCCAACGCCACTGCTCAAGCGCCTGTTCGCACTGCTCCTCGGTCCCATACTCCTTGAGAAAATCCGGCAAACTCAACCCTTTCTGAAACTGAATCGTGTTCTGAGTCATCGCCCGTCTCCCGCTGGTTGCCTCTAGTTAGAGTGTAGGCCAGCGGGGCAGATTCGGCTGAGATTCGTGAAAAATCAGGAATGACTATACCACTACCACCCTACTGTCCTAATCTCAATCTAATCGAACGATTATGGAAGGGCGTAGTCTAGAATCAAATGCAACACCTCTACACTTATAGGTGTTGTGATGACCAAGCACTTCGAACAACTGTCGGCCGAAGAACGGGCGACCATCATGGTGATGGTCCAGGAGGGGAAGAGTATGCGAGCCATGGCGCGGATCCTGCACCGTGCCCCCTCGACAATCAGTCGCGAATGGCGCCGGCATGACGCACCTGATGATGCCTCTGGAACCCGCCGCTACGACGCCCAGCGGGCCGGCCAAGAGGCGCGACGCCGTCTTTTCCAGCCGCGGCGGGCGCACAAGTTGGCGGTTGACTCGGTGCTGTTGGGTGTGGTCGAGCATTTTCTGCGGGAGGGTTGGTCGCCCGGTCAGATCGCC
>JBGAUK010000150.1:0-2496 GCA_044228695.1 Chromatiaceae bacterium
GCGTGGGGATGGCTAGCACTTCGGCAGCCCCCGGGGTGGCGAGATCGTCTAGGACCTCCCGGGCACGGCACAAAGGAGAGCTCCTTCTGGGTATATAATCACACGGGGTGGAATAGGTAACCAGGCGGCCTCCGCGAGCCGCGCCCCGGCGCCCCGCTGGGGCGCAACCGACGGTCCCGGCGAGCAGGGTCGGCGGCAGGGGGAGCAGCGGTCCGGCGGAGATGCCTTTTCCGACTGCCCATCTTCGTTGGCCGTCGCGCCGGGGGTCTCCCATGACTTCGACCGCGCTGTTCACCGTGGCCCTGGGTCTGCAGCCGCCGTGGCAGGTGGCGGCGGTGGCCTTCGCTCCCGAGGCCGGGCGCCTCGACTTGGGGGTCGGCTGCGCCGCGGGGCGCCGCTGCGTCTGCCCGCACGGCGGGGCCGAGCACCAGCCGGGGCACGACACCCAGGAGCGGGTGTGGCGGCATCTGAACTTCTGCCAGTACCAGGCGTACCGCCGCGCCCAGGTCCCGCGGGTGCGCTGCGCGGCTGGCGGCAAGACCGCCCAGGTGCCGGTGCCCGGGGCGCGGGAGGGCAGCGGGTTCACCCCGTTGCTGGCGGCCCTGATCGTGACCCTGGCGGGGGCCAGGACGGTGCGTCAGGTCGCCCAGCGCCTGGGGGTGAGCGACGGTCGTGTCTGGCGCCCCCGCGACCACGACGTCGACACCGCCCGGGCGCAGGAGGACTGCTCCGCCGTCGCCGCGGTGGGCCTGGACGCGACCGCCGCGCGCCGCGGCCACCACTCCATCAGCCGGTTCCACGACCTGGAAGCCCCGCGCCTGTTGTTCGCCGGCGCGGGGCGTAAGGCCACGGTGGTGGCCGAGGGTGCCGAGGATCTGGAGGCCCACGGCGGCGGCGCCGAGCACCGCCGCAACGTCGGCATCGACCTGTCCGCCCGCGACCGCGCCGGGATCGCCGAGACCCGGCCCTGGGCCGCCGTCACCTGCGACGCGTTTCACGTCATCCCACGGGTCAACCAGGCCGGCGACGCGGTCCACCGCCAGGAGGCGACGTCCACCCCCGAACTCCAGCGCACCCGCTACCGGTGGCTGAAGGACAAGCACACCGGGACCGGGCGGCAGAGCGTGCCGTTCGCCGACCTCAGGCAGCTCAACCTCCAGACCCACCGCGCCTGCCAAATCAAGGAGGCCCGGCGCGCGATCTGCCGCATCGCCCGCAGCGCCGCCGCGGCCGAGCCGCTGCTCGCGGGCTGGTATCGCTGGGCCCGGCGCTGCCGGCTCAAGCCGATGAAGCCGGTCGCCACGACCCTCAAGGATCACGGGACCGGCATCCTCAACGCCTTCGACTCCCCGCTCACCAACGGCCGCGTGGAGGCTATCAACTCGCTGATCCAGGCCGCCAAGGCCAAGGCCCGCGGCTATGGCACCATCCAGCACCTGATCACCCTCGCCTCCCGCGTCGCCGGCAAGCTCTCCCACCTGCCGACCTCCCCCTTTAACCTCAAAGCGGGTGCCACCCCGGCCGCATGAGACCCTGGGGTCTGACACCCAACCCACACTAAACGGAACAGATCCGGGTATTGCCGCCCTCATGGTGCTGATCTATCACCTTGCGGAATTGGTCAAGTTGCTCATGGGTCTTGACACCCTGAGGTTCCCTCTGTTTTTCGTCTTCCAACCGGTTGGGTTCATGCTACCTGCTTCTGCTCTTCCTCGGTCATGAGCCAATCCGCCAGGTACTGCACCGGCGACTGGTAGCCGAGACGGGAATGGCGGCGTTTGCGATTGTAGAAGACCTCGATGTAGTCGAAGGTCTCCGCCGTGATCTCAGCACGGGTCGCATAGCGTTGCCGTAGATGCGCTTGTTCTTGAAGCTGTTGAACCCGCTCTCGGTCGGGGCGTTGTCCCAGCAGTTGCCCTTGCGGCTCATCGAGCTGGTCATGCCGTAGGCCGTCAGGCGATCCTGAAAGGCCCCGCTGGCGTACTGGCTGCCCCGATCGGAGTGGTGCGGCACGCCCGGCGTAGGGCGCCTTCTGCACCATGCCATGGTCAGCGCGTCCGTCGCCAGGTCCGCCGTCAGCCGTGGCTTGAGGGCCCAGCCGAATGCTCTTCGAAGAACTCCCTTTGCTTTGCGTGACGCTACGGCCAACAAGATCCATCTGCACTGCCAAACGCCAGCACACCGGCGCCCAAGAGCACCGGCTGGAACGGGTATCTGAGCTACGGAATGCTGCACGAACCCCGCAAAAACTGCCCCTCAGAGCAGACTCGCGCCGTCGGCACATAGGCCCCCCTGTTGAGCCTGAACCGCTCAAACTGCGGAGAAGGGAGTACCTGTCGATAGATAAATGCCAGAGCCTTACCCTCCCAGTCCTCGGCCACCCTACGGTCGGCCATGAAGGCATAACCGAGCGATTTCGCCTTGGCCTCAACCTCCCCGTCGTCGGGGCCAAAAACCACCGTGACATAGCCGAAGCGGTCGGGCTGCGTCATATGG
>JBGAUK010000151.1:0-2281 GCA_044228695.1 Chromatiaceae bacterium
AAAAATGTATCGTCACGGCACCCTTCAATGGCATCGTACGCAGCCGCAGCGCCCAGGTCGGCGAACTCGCCGCACCCGGAACGCCGCTGCTGACGCTGGCCGATACCAGCGATTTGCACGTGGTGGCCCAGGTCCAGGCGCGCGACGCGGACGGGCTGGCCGCCGCCGGAAAGGTCGAATTCGACGCTGCCGGCAGAGTACTGGCCCTTCAGCCGCTGCGTATCTCCGGCGCGATAAATCGCGAGGCGCGCACGGTCGAGGCGCGCTATCGATTCGCCGGTACGGCACCCGCGCCGGGAACCGAAGGCCGCCTGACCTGGCGCGACCCGCGCCCGCACCTTGCGGCCGACTACATCCTGCGCCGCAACGGCCGCTACGGCGTGTTCCTGGTCGAGGGCGACACCGCGCGCTTCCGCGAGCTGCCGCAGGCCCAGGAGGGCCGTCCCGCCAGCGCCGACTTTCCTCCGGGGCTGCAGATCGTGACCCGCGGCCGACATGCCCTGCAGGACGGCATGAAGGTGATCCTGGCACAACCCGCCGGCGGCAAATGAATTTCTACGAAAAACTGATCCGCAACCACCCGCTGGCCAACATCGCCTTTGCGGTGGTGCTGGCCATCGGCATGCTGGCCTACCTGGCGATGCCGCGCGAGCAGGACCCGGAGATCAACTTCAACTGGGTCACGATCACCACGGTGCTGCCGGGCGCTTCGGCCGACGATGTCGAAAAGCGCGTGACCAAGCCGCTGGAAGACGCGATCAAGGGTGTCGCCGACATCCGCTTCGTGATGTCCTCGTCGCGCGAAAACATCGCCACGATCCTGGTGCGCTTCCGCGACATCGACGAGAGAACCTTCGACAAGCGCATCAACGACCTGCGCCGCGAAATCCAGAACAAGGCCAAGAGCGAACTGCCGTCCGAGGCGGAGGACCCGCAGGTGATCGAAATCACCACCTCGAACGGCTTTCCCACGGCGATGGTACTGGTCACCGGGCAGGCCGCCGACGAACTGCTGCGCTCGCGCTCGCGCCAGTTCAAGGACGACCTCGAGCGCATCGCCGGCGTCGACCAGGTTTTCGCCACCGGCCTGCGCGATCCGGAGCTGCAGGTGGAGTTCGACCCGGTGGCCCTGGCCAATCGCGGCCTGACCGCCGCCGACGTCGCCGACAGCGCCAACGCATGGTTCCGCGACACCTTCGCCGGCAAGGTCGAGACGGCCGGCGACGAAGGACGCACCGCCTGGCTGGTGCGCATCGTCGGCCAGACCGCCGATGCCGAGGAACTGGCGCGCATCCCGGTCACCACCGCGACGCGCCGCGAGCCGGTGCCACTCGGCACCGTGGCGGAAGTCTCGCGCGGCCGCGCCAAGGCGGGCAGCCTCGCCAGCTACCAGGGCCGGGGCGCGGTGGTCCTCGCCGTGACCAAGAAGAGCCGCACCAACACGCTGCAGCTGATCGAGCGGCTCAATGGCTACATCGCCGCGCAGAATCCGCGCTTCACCGCCGAGGGCGTGCAACTGCAACTGCTCGACGACCAGACCGTGCCGACGCGCGAGGCCATCTCCACCATGGAGTGGAATGCCCTGCAGGGCCTGTTCCTGGTGCTGGCAATCTGCTGGCTGTTCCTCGGCAGCCGCATTGCTTTCCTGATCGGCCTCGGCATACCCTTCTCGCTCGCCGGTACCTTCGCCATCCTCCATGCCCTCGGCTACACGCTGAACATCTCCGTGCTGCTCGGCGCGGTCATCGTGCTCGGCATGCTGGTGGACGATGCCGTGGTGGTGGTCGAGACCATCTATTACCGCATGCAGCGCGGCGAGGCGGTACATGCCGCCGCGCTCGGTGCGGTGCGCGAAGTCTTCGCGCCGGTGACGGCCTCGGTGCTGACCACCATGGCCGCCTTCCTGCCGCTGATGCTGCTGCCGGGCATCGTCGGCAAGTTCATGTTCGTCATCCCCTTCGTCGTCACGCTGGCGCTGGCGATCAGCCTGATCGAAGCCTACTGGATGCTGCCGGCACACATGGCGATGGTGGCGCCAAAGGCCGGCGACGGCCACCTCAACACCTGGCGCGACCGCTTCAACCATTTCCTGCGCGTCAAGTATTCGCGCTGGCTGCTGTGGGTCATGCGCCGGCCGACGCGTTCCCTGCTGATCGCCGTCGCGTTGATGATGGGCGCGCTGACGGCCGTGGGCGCGGGCCTGGTGCGCATCCAGTTCTTTGCCTTCGATCCGATGCGGCTGTTCTACGTCAATGTCGATATGCCGGCCGGCGCGCCGATC
>JBGAUK010000152.1:0-2203 GCA_044228695.1 Chromatiaceae bacterium
ACCACCATCCAGCTCAGGCCCCGCGAGGAGTGGCGGCCCGGCCTGACGATCGAGGACATCAAGGCCGAGCTGGATCGCACCGTCTCCTTCCCCGGGCTCACCAACGCCTGGCTCATGCCGATCAATGCCCGCCTGCAGATGCTCTCGACCGGGATCAAAACCCCGGTCGGCGTCAAGATCGCCGGACCGGACCTGGATGTCATCCAGCGCCTGGGCCAGCAGGTCGAGGAGGTACTTGCCGGCCTGCCCGAGACCCAGTCGGTCTTCGCCGAGCGGGTCGCCTCGGCCCGCTACATCAAGATCACCCCCGATCGCATGGCGATGGGACGGGTCGGCCTGTCGGTGGCGGATACCCAGGAGATCGTCGCCAGCGCCGTTGGCGGCATGAATCTCACCGAGGTGGTCGAGGGGCGGGAGCGCTACCCGGTCAGCCTGCGCTACCCGGCGGAGGACCGGGACTCCCTGGAGAAGCTCAAGCGCCTGCCCATCGTCACGGACACCCGGGGCACTCAGGTCCCCCTCGCTGACATCGCCCAGATCGAGGTGGAGGACGGACCCGACATGATCCGCACCGAGAACGCGCGCCTTAACGGCTGGGTCTATGTCCAGGTCAAGGATCGGGACCTTGGCTCCTATGTGGCCAAGGCCAAGCAGGTCGTCGCCGACCGGGTGGCGCTACCGCCCGGATACTCCCTGGCCTGGTCCGGCGCCTATGAGCACTGGGAGCGGGCCAAGGAGCGGCTCTGGCTGGTGGTGCCCCTCACCCTGGTCATCATCCTCTTCCTGCTCTATCTCAACTTTCGGAGCCTGACCGAGGTGCTCATCATCGTGGCGACCTTGCCGCTGGGCCTGGTCGGCGGTTTCGTCCTCATGTACCTCCTCGGCTACCAACTCTCGGTGGCGGCGGCCATTGGCTTCATTGCCTTGGGTGGGGTAGCGGTGGAGATCGGCGTGGTGATGATGCTCTACCTGGATCGCGCCCTGGTGCGTCAGCGGGAGATGCGCGGCACGGCGGGTTTGCGCCGCGCCGATGTAGAGGCGGCGGTGGTGGAGGGTGCCTTGACGCGCCTGCGGCCGGTGACCATGACCAAACTGGCCATCGTCGCCGCCCTGCTCCCCATTATGCTTGGCAGTGGGGCCGGGTCCGAGGCCATGCAACGCATCGCCGCACCCCTGCTGGGAGGTGTCCTGAGCGTCGCCATCCTGACCTTGGCCGTGATCCCGGCGGCCTACCTGGTGTGGAAGTCGCGTGGGCTGAGTGCCTAGCCAAGGTTTAATCTAGGCCCCTGGACTGCGTCCTGTGCAAACTAACCCGCGGTTTGAGTCCAGGGTTTGCCTCATGCCGAATCCGACACGACAGGGCGGTTGTGTCCCAAGAGGGGCTACATCCGTCTTCAGCTTCTATATACCATGTCGGAACTAAATTTTTCTTCCTTGTCTCGCGGATCAACCATGCATGCCATCGAATTCCAAGCCGTTGCCAGCCAACGTATGCTGCCAGTGCCAGAGATGGTTCCAGAGGGCATTCCTCTTCGCATACTCGTATTGGTGGATGAAGCTATTGCTATTCCTCCGGAAATGGCGACTCCCGGAAGGCCCCGGCAAAGACCATCCCCTAAGTTGGCTGGCTCGGTATTTATACGGGATGATCTTATAGACCCAGCCGTCCCAAGTGACGACTGGGAAGCCTTAAAATGATCCTACTCGACACCCACATCTTGGTGCGTTGGGTCGATCCCCAGGCCAAGCCACTGCCTCCTTCGCTGGTGGATTACATCGAACAGGCCGATGCCCGCGCCGTGAGTGCCATCACCTGTTGGGAAATCGCATGGTTGGTGCGTAAGGATCGGCTTCAACTCGGTACCGATCTGAACTCATGGCTGGACGAAGCTCTTGCGGGATCCGGTGTCCGTTGTTTACCCATCGACCGACCTATCGCCACGCTATCGGCCAATCTCACCCTCCACCACCGTGATCCCGCCGACCGCTTGATAATCGCCACGGCTTGTATCCACGACCTGGGGCTGGTCAGCCTGGATAGCCAATTCTCCGATTACGTCGAATTGGCAGGTCGGCTGGTATCCAACTGATATAGCCGTTTTATTTGTTAAAACCACATGATCGACCTTGAGGAACCAAAGAGGGGATCTATACTATTAGAAATTGATTCTGTATTGCGGAGTTGACGATGAAACCTGACTGG
>JBGAUK010000153.1:0-243 GCA_044228695.1 Chromatiaceae bacterium
CCTCCCCGATGCGATACCAGGGCCGCACCAGCAGGACGAAGTTGTCGGTCTCGAAGCCAAAGGTGGCGATGACGCGGTTCCAGCTGCGGGACAGGGCATCCGTGCGGCCATTGGATTGGTGATTCAGGCCGAGGTTGAAGAGACGCCAATGGAAACCGGCGCCCAGGGCCAGATCGGGGTTGTAGGTGAGCATCGCCTCGGGCTCGTAGTTGGTCTCCCGGAAGGGGCTCGACATGGCCTTGT
>JBGAUK010000153.1:253-2187 GCA_044228695.1 Chromatiaceae bacterium
CGCCCAGACACCGAAGCGGCGATCCTCCGTGGCCCAGAGCCGGAATTTGAAGCTGAGCTGGAAACGGGCCTCGACCTGGTCGAATTCCAAATCCCCCGGCGGGAAGAGCGGCGTGAAGGGGTGCTCGTTGGGATTGTCGGAGTAGCGGGCGAACAGGAGATAGTTGGGACGGTAGAGGTTGATGCCATAACGCGCGGAATCCGGACTCAGTGCCCAGGCCGTGCCGAGCAGGGAGGTGGGCGGGCTTGACGCGGCCACCGCCGGTGCCGACCCGGACTCGGCCGGGGTTGGGGTCCCGGTGGTGGTCGGAGGCGCCGTCATGGGTTGGCTTTTGGCGGTACCGGCGCGGGCCGCTACCGGGGTCGCCGAAGCGGCGGCGCGGTCATAACAGGCCAGACGCCCCTGGTCGTCGGCAATGGCCGCGCAGGCGGTGAAATCAGCCGCCTGGGCAGGAGCCCCGGTCAGGGCGGCGATGCTCGCCAGGATGGCCAGGAGGGTACGTGGTCGTGGTGCCAGGAGGGATCCCTTCATCTGATTAGTGCATATCCGTTTGATATAAAAGTTAAAAGGACCCAAACAGGGTCCCTAGGGTTTATGACGGCCACAAAGGCCAGCTGCAGTCTAGTATATCAAAGGCGGTCAGGGCGGTGGCCGCGGCCCCAGGCTGGCGATACCCGGGGCCGAGCCGAGGTGGTTAGTTGCCGAAGCTGCCGCGAGCATGTTCATCCGCAAGGACGCCGCCCAGGGCGCCGACGCCAGCGCCGATCAGGGCGCCCTGGCCGGCATTGCCACTAAAAGAACCGATGATGGCGCCGCTGCCGGCGCCGAGAGCGGTGCCACTGGCGACACGGGAACGGGAGGTATCACCGCAGGCGGTCACCAAGAGGAGTGAAGTGGCAGCGAGCAGGACGCAGGTAATGGGCTTCATGAATTTGCTCCGATTATCGGTAAATGGAATGGGCAGGGCGGATTCGCCAGCGGTGCTCGGGTGGCGTGCAAGTGGCGATCATTTGCAGGGAAATGCCGCGGCCAGGGCACGTACTACGCCGACCACGGGCAGATCCTTCATGAATTTCGCATTGTTGGCATTCTTTTGGCCCCAAGCGAGGAAAATCTCCCGAGCCTGAACAACCGTGGTTCCCTTGGGAGGGCAGACCAACGGCTTCATCTTTTTGCGATCGCTGACCGCATCGTGGTACTGCACCGTGGCCTCGAGAAAGGCGCGGCAGCCGAAGGCCGCGGCCTCTGCGTCACTGGAGCAGACTGCTATCAAGTCCTTTGCGGTTTCGTAGTTGAACGACTGATCATCGAGGGCGCCGAAAGCGGGCGCAAAGGCTTGGGTCGCGAGGAGGGCGGCAATGGCGGCGGGATAACGGATTTTCAGGCTCATGGAAGACGGCTCCTGGTTGGCTTAAAGTTGATACGGCTGGTGGATGGCCCTGGATTACCGGCCGAGGGACCGCAGGGTAACGATGCTGGCATCGTTGATCCCGAATAATCGGGCCAAACAAGGGGCTTGTCCAATGCATTATCTACCTGGCCATGATACCGCTTGCGCATAACGATCATACTGCGGCAGTTGGCCCATGCCTTGGCGCTCGGGTAGGGGCCCATCATGACCCCGACCTGGGTGCCCATGAAGGAACTAGCACATTCAGGACCTAAAAGGACCCGAACAGGGTCCCCAGGACGATGACGGCCACCAAGGCCAGCAGGGCGCCGAGTATACCGACCATGACGATATCGAGATAGCTGTCGCGGTGGGTAACGCCGCACACGGCGAACAGGGTGACCACGGCACCGTTGTGGGGGAGGCTATCCAGGGTGCCCGAGGCGATAACGGCGACGCGATGCAGAAGGCCGGGGTCCATGCCCATTTCGGTGGCCAATTGCAGATAGGTGGCACCCAGGGCATCCAGGGCGATGGTCATGCC
>JBGAUK010000154.1:0-2029 GCA_044228695.1 Chromatiaceae bacterium
CTCCTACGCGGCGTGCCCATGCCGGTCATCTCCATCCTGGTGGGGATGGTGGCGGGCCTCCTCGTCTGGGGGGTGCTGGAGCAGATCCAGAGCGAGCAGATCGGGCGGATCTTCGGCCAGGAACTCGAGTCCCGCCTGGACCTGCGGTCGCGGGAGAGTCTGATGCGCTTTGACCAGTATCTCGCGCAATACGCGGCGACCACCCGGCTGGTCGCCAAGCATCACCTCTTGGCGGAGTACCTGGAGCCTCATATCTGGACCCGGGGCGAGGATTTCACGCCACGCCATTACCCGGGTTGGCGCCCCCCCTGGCTGCCAGACTTTCTGGAGCGCGATGGCCTGGCACCGCCCAGCCATGTGCTGCTGGTCGATGGCGAGGGTGAGTTGCGGGAGATCTTTGCCGCCGCCGATGTCAGTCTGCCCGCCGAGATCGCGGCGGGGGTAGAGGACCACTTGCGCCACGATCGCGAGGTTCGTTCCGTGTTCGCCATCTTCGAGGACCGGGTCTTCCTGCTGGTGAGCGACGCCGTCGAGGATCGCAAGGGCTTCGTCATGGGCAGTCTGGTGGTCCTGGTCCCGGTCGATCAGGCCTTTCTCGTCGCCTCCCAGCGGGGCCTGCTGGCCTCGGATAGCGCTATCGCCCTGGTGAATTCGGATGATCAGCGGGTCCTGGTCAGCATGGACCCGGACTGGCTGACTCTGGGCAGTCCCCTGTCCCAGTGGAAGAACGCCTACCTCATCACCTCGCAATCCCTGTTCGGCTACGAGGGGTCGGACCTCAACCTGCTGTTTACCACCCTTGTCTCCCATGAAAGCGTAGACAGGATGTCCCGCCATGTGCGGATTTTCGAACGGCGCCAGCGCGGTATCGCCGCCCTGGTGTTCATCGCGACCTTCACCCTGGTCATCTACCTGGTATCGGCGCGGCTCAATAAGGTCCTGAGGCGCCTGTCCGGCTTTGCGCGGCAGGCCCTGGAGATCGCCGATCCAGGCTTTAGCCGTGGCGCCAACCAATTGATCCTTCTGGAAGACTGGGTGCAGCAATTCACGCTCCTGGTGCTGCGCGCGCGGGAGGAGACCAGCCGGCGCCATGAAATCGCCATCCGGGAGAGCGAGGCCCTCAAGGCGGCGGTCATGGAGGCCTCCCTGGATTCCATTGTCACTCTCGATCGCCATGGGCGGGTGCGGGAACTCAATCCCACCGCCGAGCGCACCTTTGGCTATGGCCGCCACCAGGTCTTGGGCGAGAGTTTCAGTCGCCTCTTGCTGGCGGGGTCGGCGCGGTCCAATTTCTATGCCCTGCTGCGGGAAGGGCGCCGCGCCCAGCGCGAGGGACGCGAGCCCCAGACCCGCAGTGAGCTGTTGGCGCGGCGGTCGGACGGCACCCGGGTGCCCATGGAGGTCTCCGTCGTCCCCATCCAGTTGGAGGATGAGCTGTTCCATACCCTCTACCTGCACGACATCACCAAGCGCAAGGAGCGGGACCGGGAGATTCGCAGCCTGGCGGGTTTCGCCAGCGAGAGCCCCCATCCCATGCTGCGCGTCAGCCCCGCCGGCCACCTGCTCTACACTAATCGGGCCAGCGAGCCCCTGCTCAGGATGTTGGGCGTCGCCGGGGAGGGGCCCCTGCCGGCTAACTGGCTGGCCCTGGCCCGCGAGGCCCTGGCCGAGGGCCACCAGCGGGAGGGGGAGTTCGACTGCGACGGCCTGGTCTATTCCAGCCTCTTCGTCCCGGTCAGCGAACTGGGTTATGTCAACATCTATGCCCGTGATATCACCGCCGTGCGCCGGGCCGAGCAGGAGTTACGCCGGCACCAGGCGGAACTGGTCCATGTCTGTCGCCTCAGTACCATGGGCGAGGTGGCTACCGGCATGGCCCACGAACTCAATCAGCCCCTGGCGGCCATCGTCAACTATGCCAGTGGTTGTGGACGGCGTCTGCGTCAGGGGATCGGCGATCCGGAGGAACTGGCCCAGGCCATGGACCGCATCGGCAGCCAGGCCCAGCGGGCGGGAGAGATCATTCGCC
>JBGAUK010000155.1:0-1873 GCA_044228695.1 Chromatiaceae bacterium
GGGCCTCGGGCAGCAAGGGGACCGATGCACTTTATACACGGACGACCGGGCTGTGTCCAGAGTTGCGGACAACTGCCGGTTGTAACGACGAATCCTCGCTAGAACGGATTAGCCCTGCCCCCAGGAGTCCGGGGAGTTGTGCCTGCTGTCCTGCCTGCTGGGGGAGAACCGCGACATCTTCTTCCCCAAACTGAGCGAGAAGCTGCACCTCATTACTTTCAGCGAGATCGCCGTGCGCTACCTGCACGCCCTGGGCTACGAGCCCTACCTCTGCGCCAGCGAGGCTGAGGCGCGGGACTGCGTCGCCGAGCGCCTGGCCCGGAAGCAGTGGCCTTGCTATTTCTTTGCCAGCGACACCACGGGCGAGAAGGATTTCGAGGAGTTCTATACCGAGCGCGAGATCTTGGACATGGACCGGTTCGCGAGCATCGGCGTGATCAAGAACGAGCCGGTCTTCGACCCGGCCAAGCTCACGCTGTTTCTGGAGCGGATTAGTGGGATGAAGGCACGCGGCCAGTGGACTCGGGAGGAACTGGTGGCGTTGTTCCACGCCATGATCCCCGAGTTTGGGCATAAGGAGATGGGCAAGTTTTTGGATGAGAAAATGTAGGGAGCATTAAAGCCCCCCGCCCGCACCTGGGGCTGCGTTCACTACGCCAGCGGTCCTGTCTTCCTCCCTCCCCCCTGGCGGGGTAGGGCCGGGGAGAGGGGGATCCCAGTCCTGAAGCTAACCTTTTACCGGAGACCCCACTTTGGACAAACTGAACGGCACCCGTATCGCCGATGTTCTGCTCGTGACGATCTTTTTCCCTTTGGTCTTGCCCCTGTGGCTGATCGTCATCCCTATCCTGCGCTTGACCGGCGAGGGCGAGGTTTTCTACCGCCAGCCCCGGGTGGGCAAGGACGGCAAATTGTTCGACCTGCTCAAGTTCGCCACCATGCTCAAGAACAGCCCGAGCATTGGCACTGGCGAGCTGACGGTCCATAACGATCCCCGCGTGTTGCCGGTGGGCCGCTGGCTGCGCAAGAGCAAGAGCAAGATCAATGAATTGCCGCACTTGATCAATGTCTGGCTGGGTCACATGAGCATCGCCGGGCCCCGGCCCCAGACATCCCGTTGCTTTGGCGCCTATTCCGAATCAGTCCAGCCCGAACTGATCAAGGTCCGTCCGGGCCTGTCCGGCATCGGCCCGATCCTGTTCCGTGGCGAGGAGAAAATGATGAAGGTCGCCGCCGATCCGGTGCCACGCTTTCAGCACCAGATGGAGCGCGGCGGTCCGGTGACAGTCACCCCCCGGAAATCGAACGCTTCTTCATGACCATCCCCGAGGCCTGTCAATTGATCATGCAGGCGGTAAGCGATGATCCTGAACTGGGGGAACAACCCCGTGGCATGCGGCCCACCGCGTGATGGTGGTAGCGTGCGCAACCGCCAAATTACGAAACAAAGCCAAATTACCCCCGCGTTGGCAGGGCCTTGCTTTCCCCTTTAATATTTACGTTATTGGCCGAAAATGGCTTGATCATTAGACCCTTTTGAGGTTTCGCCCATGACTGAATCCCAACCTGGCACGGCTGCCAGCCCCACACCCGCCGCCCCCGCCCTTGCCACCGTCAGTGTCACGGCTACCCCAACCGACCCCTCGGCTCTGGCCAGTCTGGACAGCACCAAGTCCCGGTCCAATCGGCGCAACGCCCTCAAAAGTACCGGGCCGCGCACGGTGGCGGGCAAGGTGCCGCCGGCGCCTTCGGCCTCGTGGCCACGGCCCACGATGCAGCGAAAGCCGATGCCGCGCCCCGCGGCCTGCAGCTCGAACAGGCGCGCGATCTCGGCGATGCCGTCGGCGAAGCGCATCGGCCGCACGTCGAGCGT
>JBGAUK010000156.1:0-1707 GCA_044228695.1 Chromatiaceae bacterium
GGGGGCGCCGTGGCGGGCGATGTAGGCCGGGGCGGCGACCAGCACCCGCCGGTCGATGCAGAGGGGCTTGGCGATCAGGCTGGAGTCGCCCAGGTCGCCGATGCGCACCGCCAGGTCGTAGCCCTCCTCGATCAGGTCAATCTGCTGATCCGAGAGGTGCAGCGCCAGCCGCACCTTGGGGTAGCGGGCGAGAAAGTCCGCCGCCAGCGGGGCCACGTGGAGCCGCCCAAAGGCCGCCGGAACGGTGACACGCAACCGTCCGCTGGGCTCGCGGTTGTCGCCGGCGATGAGCGTCTCCGCCTCCTCCAGCTCCGCCAGTATCCGCAGGCAATACTCGTGATAGAGCCGCCCCTCGTCGGTCAGGCTCAGCTTGCGGGTGGAGCGCTGGAGCAGACGCACGCCGAGCCCCTCTTCCAGGCGCTGAATGCGCTTGCTCACCACCGCGCCGGATAGGCCGAGCTCCCGGCCGGCCGCCGCCAGGCTCCCCTCCTTGACCACCCGCGTGAAAATCATCAAGTCATCCAGGTTCCGCGCGCCCATATTGTCAATTTTCCGGAGAGGGTGATTTAACGTTTCGAGGGATTATCAACGCATGGGAGATGGTAGATGATGGAATTCCACTCAACAAGCCTCCAGCAGGGCAGCAATCATGGGCATGATCGAATCGATACCCGATGTAGGATCGGGGCCGGGGCCGGACGGGCGCGAGCGCGAGCGGTTCAACGCCTGGTTCCGGGAAGAGTACGCAACCTTGAGCCGGGAACGCGCGGCGGCGCACACCCCCAGCCTGGCATTGATCGCCACCAAGGGGACCCTGGATTGGGCCTATCCACCCTTCATCCTGGGCTCCACCGCCGCCGCATTGGGCTGGGAGGTGACCATCTTCTTCAGTTTCTACGGCCTGGAATTGCTGCGAAAGGAGCTGCGGCTCGCCGTATCGCCGCTCGGTAACCCGGCGATGCCGATGAAGCTCCCGCTGGGACCGGCCTGGCTGCGCAGCGTCAACTGGAAGATTCCGAACCTGGTGACGAGCAATCTGCCCGGCTTCGAGGCCATGGCCAAATCCATGTTCGCCAGCACCCTGCGGCAGAAGGGGGTCGCGACCATCGATGAGCTGCGCAGCGCCTGCATCGAAAGCGGCGTCAAGCTGGTGGCCTGCCAGATGACGGTGGACCTGTTCAGCTACCGCAGGGAGGAGTTCATCCCGGAAGTGACCGAATGGGCAGGGGCGGCCAGCTTCCTGCCCACCGCCGCCGCTGCCGATACGGTCCTGTTCATCTGAACGCGAGACAAACGAACATGAAGTACGCACAGATCTTTCAATACAGGCTGACGTTATCGCGCGAGCAGTATGACACCCATTGGGTCAAGCCCTATGCCACCGCAATCTCCCATGTCCCCGGGCTCGTTAGCAAGACGTGGATGGCGGATTTTGACACTGGGGTTTTCGCGAGCTTCTATATTTGGAACGATAAGGAATCCATGGATTCATTCATGGCATCGCCTGCCATCGCTCAGGTAGCCGCGGAATCCTTCCTAAAAGATCTGGTAATAACCGCCATTCCTATCCACGAAGAGGCGTCTTCAATTACGCGCGGCATTTGAGTTCAGGGAAAGCTGGAAAAGGGGGCCGGCTCAATTACGTCACCGGAGAGCAAGCAAGGAGCGCCTGTAATCTGGCGGTCGCCCCGCTTGCGCTCCATGCCC
>JBGAUK010000157.1:0-881 GCA_044228695.1 Chromatiaceae bacterium
CCGGCTCAATTACGTCACCGGAGAGCAAGCAAGGAGCGCCTGTAATCTGGCGGTCGCCCCGCTTGCGCTCCATGCCCCTTGCTGGCGCCTCGGAAGCTATCGTCCTGACCGTCCAATCCCTCGTCACCATTGCGAAATAGGACCCCAGGCGGGCAAATAGCCGGGCTTGGCACCCGGCTATGCCTTAGTATTAACCCTAATCCACCGCCGAGAAGGGTGCGAGTCATGCCCCGGGTCGAGATCACGCGAGGCCGTCAGCCGATGAACACAGCCCCCAGAATCACCCTCGACCCCCATGTCTGCGGTGGCAGGCCCTGTATCCGCGGACTCCGGATCCGGGTGACCGACCTCCAGGAGAGGCTCGCCGCCGGCGCCACCCAGGCGGAGATTCTGGAAGACTTTCCCTACCTGGAAGCCACCCGGTGCCCCCAGTCGGCTCATGCCCGCTCCGCCAACAACCCCGCCAGCCCCGCCAGCAACCGATCCTGCAGGGCATGGAGTTCGCCCAGCCGGGCCAGCGCCGCGGGGGTACGGCCCTGATGGTGGAGCGCCAGCAATTCCTCGGCCAAGGCATGCGCCGCTTGATGCGCGGCGGCGATATCCGTTAACCCGGGCGGCATCCCGCCCGCCGCCACCCGGGCGCTCGCCAGCCAGGCGCCGAACCGACATCTCGACGGCTCCAACGGCGGGTCGGCCCGCGCGCCGGTGAGAAAGGCCACGCAGGTCGCGACCCAGGCCCGGTGTTCGACACCGGCATAGAGTAGCGGTAAATCCTCACGCGCCACCGCCGACCGCCCCCGCCAACCGGGATCGGAACGCCAGCCGGCCAGCCAGGCGGGGATCTCGGCGGCGGGCATGGGGTGGGCGATGGCGTAGCCCTG
>JBGAUK010000157.1:891-1679 GCA_044228695.1 Chromatiaceae bacterium
AACTGGAGCAGCATGACCCCTTGCGCCAGGGTTTCCACCCCTTCGGCGATGACCTGGCAGTGAAAGGCGGTCGCTAACCGCATCACCCCCTCCAGAATGGCCAGGTCCTCCGGGTCATCGAGCAGGTCGCGCACAAAGCTCTGGTCGATTTTGAGCTGGGCAACCGCCAGCCGTTTCAGATAGGTCAGGGACGCATAGCCGGTGCCAAAGTCATCCAGGGCACAGGGCACCCCGCTCTGGCGGCAGGCGGCGATGACCTGGGCGACGTGGGCCAGGTCTTCCAGGGCACTGGTTTCCAGCACCTCCACGGTGAGACTGTCCGGCGGCAGCGCCGGATGTTCCGCCAGCCGGGTGCGCAGGCGTGCCACAAAGTCCGGCTGCTGCAACTGGCGGGCGCCGATATTGACGCTCACCGGGATCACCAGACCCGCCGCCCGCCAGGTATCCATCTGGGTCAGGGCGGTCGCGATCACCCAGTCGCCGATCTCGATCGCCAGCGGCTGATCTTCGCTCGCCGGGAGGAAGGCCGCGGGCGGCAACAACCCCTGTTCCGGGTGTTGCCAGCGAATCAGCGCCTCGGCGCCGATGACCTCTCCGGTGCGCATATTCACCTTGGGCTGGTAGTACAGAACGAATTCGTGTTCATCGAGGGCGCGTCGGATGTGCTCCAGACTCTCGTGGTGGCCGCGCACGCTACGGTCCTGCTCGGCGTCGAAGACGTGGAAGCGGTTCTTGCCGGCCAGCTTGGCCTGGTACATGGCCTGGTCGGCCTGGCGCAGCAGGGTGTC
>JBGAUK010000158.1:0-1653 GCA_044228695.1 Chromatiaceae bacterium
GCCTCGCCCTGACGCGCCAGCAACCGGGCGAACAGCCGCTGCGCCTCCCGTTCGACGGGCCCGGAGCCGGCCAACAAGGCGCCCTGGCCGCTACGCAATTCCTCCCGCCGCGCGCAGAGTGCCGGCCACGCCTCCGGCGGCAACGCGAAATGGCGGCCCAGGTTGAGCAGGGTGACCTGCCGTACCCGGCCGCCCACGCGCTCGGACTGCACCAGGCGGTGGGTGGTGTAGCGCTCCCCGGTGGCGCTGTTACTGGTAGGCGTGCGACGGATGTCCCTCCTGGTACTTTACGACACCCGGCACCCGTTGTATCTGGACCTATCGAAAAACTTGGCACTACATTGCGATTTTCGGCAGGCGTGTCTATACGGATCAAGTGGTTAGATACCACCCGGGGGTGATTTCCAATGGGGTCATGTTAAAGATGGGCTAGCCAGGGGCCGGCGCCATCCGACGGAGGTACGGGTCGGCGACCGCATCGATACCTGGGAGGTGATCGGGATGGAACCCGAACGGCGCCTGACCCTGGTCTTTGGTATGCGGGCGCCGGGGGCCGGGGTACTGGAATTTGATCTGGAGCCACTTGCGGGTGAGCATACCCGCCTCACCGCTACCGCCTACTGGCACCCGGCCGGAGTCTGGGGGCTTATGTATTGGCTCTCCATGGAGCCATTCCATCAAGTCATCTCCTCCGGACTGACCCGGGAGATCTGTCGTCGGGCCGAGGCATGGCAGCTTGGTAAAATTTAGACAAAACAAAGGGCGGACCAGGTTGCGACATCTGTAACCAACCTTATCCGCCCCCCGCGAGGAGCGACTATTTGATCGTGATGCTGGCTGCGGCGGCCTTGGCGTTATTCGTCTCGTTGGCTTCCGCAATCAGGCCCGTGTAGTCGGCGATAACCCCCAGGTAGTAGGCGCGCGGCGTTAGGCTGGTCGGAATCGTGACCGATGCGGTGCAGGTTTGCGTGGTCCCGACCGCGATGCCCGCACTGTGAGAGCAGGTGGCGGCAGCGCTATCGGCGGTACTGATGGCGATATCCGTGGAGAAGTAGAGCCGGGAATAATGGGCGCCCGCTTTGGCCGTGCCCTGATTCTTGAGCTGCCATTTCACGGTGATCTTTTTGCCGCGGGTGCCGGTCGTGGGACCGGTTACCGAGGTGACGATCAGATCCGGGAGAGCGGAGGAGGCGCGATAGCCGGTGTTGTAACTGGAGAAGTCGCTACAGCCCGCGCTGTTACAGGCCTTTAGCCAATAGTAGTAAGTCGTGCCCGCCACCGCGCCCCTATCGTCATAACTGGTGGCGGTGGGCGAGCCCAGCAAGGTCTTGGTGCCACTGGCGCTGGTCGCGCGGTAGACCTCGTAATGAGTCGCGCCACTCAGGGCGGTCCAGGTGATGCCGACCCGGTCGCTATAGGTGCCATCACTGGCATTGGGCGAGGCCGGTATCGCGGGGATAGTCCCACCAGCTACATACTGAATCCAATTAGCTCCATAGCCAACCTTGGAATTCGCGCCGGTGGGATCGTACTTGATGCGCATGTAACCCCGCTCGGTACCACCAGCGGTCTCACCCCAATTCGTGCCCCAGCTATTGCGCAAAATCCAGCTTTGGTCGGCGTCATTCCAACCCACCAAGAGGATGGCGTGAT
>JBGAUK010000159.1:0-1608 GCA_044228695.1 Chromatiaceae bacterium
GCTGCAATCAGCAGAATCAAGCGGTTTGCTCATGCCAGAGGGGGGGTACCCAGTGGCAGGCGCCAATCTTCAAAACGCAATTGCTATGATAACATATTGTTTAATATAACTAAAGCGGATTTGGTTCAGGCGCTAACTAAATCAAAGATCAATACGCTTACGGATGAGATCTGCAATTACTTCATACCAGCGCCAGGGCCAGCTCTTTTAAGGTGCCGTCAACATCGTATAATATATAAATAATTTCAATATGTTACACGCATCCGATCGCCCATGTTTAGTGAGATCCTGCAGAAATTTGCCGAGACGAGTCCCGCCACGGTCATGGTGCGCGCCCTCTTGGAGCGGTTACTGAACCCCGAGAAACTGGATCGGTGGTTCGAGGCGACTCGCCAGACCCAGTACACCCGCGACATGCTGTTCTCCTCCCTCGTCGGGCTGATGCTGCAGGTCGTGTGCAAGACCCAGGCGAGTGTTCACGCTGCCTACCGTCAGGCCAACATCGCGGCCGTTTATGCGAAATTGCAAGGGGTCGAACTGACCACCTCCCAGGCGCTGGTGACGGACATCGCGCGGGAGGCGCGGGACCTCATCCTGGCCATGCAGGGGGCGCGACCGTCGCTACTACCCGGCTATCGGTTGAAGTATCTGGATGGCAACTGCCTGGCCGCCAGCGAGCATCGCCTGAAACCGCTGCGCGCGACGGCCGCTGGGCCCTTGCCCGGGAAATCGCTGGTGGTCTTCGATCCCCAACTGGAGATGGCCATTGAGGTCTTCCCCTGCGCCGATGGCCATACCCAAGAGCGCGCGCTCTTGGCCGAGGTGATCCCACCGTCGCCGCGCAGGATGTCTGGCTGGCTGATCGGAATTTTTGCGTCGCGTCCTTTCTGTTCGGGATCCATCGTCAGCAGGCCGGCTTCATTATTCGTCAGCACGGCAATCTCATCACCAAGCCCTTGGAAAAATACCGATTTATCGGGACCTCGGCGAGCGGCGATGTCTATGACCAGGCCGTGCAATTAACCGCCGCCAGCGGTGAGACCTGGTCGCTGCGCCGCATCACCGTCAAGCTGCAGACGCCGACGCGCCATGGCGATACGCAGCTGGTGCTGTTGACCAATCTGCCCGCCACCGTCGCGGACGGCGTGACGATCGCGGCCCTGTATCGGCGGCGCTGGGGGATCGAAACGGCCTTTCAAAAACTCGAGAAGCACCTCAATTCCGAAATCACCACCTTGGGCTATCCCCAGGCCGCGCTGTTCGGCTTTTGCTTGGCGCTGGTGGCGTTTAATCTCTATGCCATGGTGAAGGCCGCGCTCCGCGCGGTACATCCCCGGCAAGACATGGATAGCACGGTATCGGAGTACTATCTCGCGGGGGAAATTGCCACGACGATGACGGGTCTGAATATCACCGTGTCCCCAGCCGAATGGACGCTCTTCACGCATGCCAGCACGGCACAGTTGGCGGGGTACTTGCTCGTACTGGCGAAATACGTGGATCTCGGAGTGTCGCCGTGCTCAGGATGCGCAACGGGACATCCCAGTCCCCCTTTCGCCTTGCGCTCGGCGACAACCCTGAGGCCCCGGCCGCCCCGCTCCGGGTCAC
>JBGAUK010000015.1:0-49861 GCA_044228695.1 Chromatiaceae bacterium
CTGTTAAGGCAGATCACGGATAACCAAATCCAATACAAATTAAGTAATTGTGAATTTTCAGCCTAGAAGTTGTTTTTAGACAGCCTCTAACATCCTAGTGTCCCGGCCAGGCCTACCTGGTTTCCTCCCCGCCGCCAAGACGTCGCGCCTTCGAACTGGGACCGCTATCAGCGGTTTCCGAGCCATCTGGCGCTGGGAAGGTGGCATGTCGGCTCTGACCCAAAGCCTGGCCTACCACGCGGTGGCGTTCCTGTTCCAGCAGGTGTTGGAGCGGCCGCTCGCCGAGGCGCGGTTCTCCCAGACCCGGCTGCCGGTGGTGCTGACATACGGGGCGGTGCGCGGGCCCTGTGGTGGATTTCATTGGGCGCTCGAGTATTACCAGGACCCTGGCTATGGCGGGGCGACCACCCGCATGAGCGGAAAGCCAAACCCCGCCTTCTGGTTCTTGGGCCGCGAATCCTCGTCATCAGCCGTCCGACGGTACCCTTCCGCGGAAAAGTGCTTGCGCGCCAGCCCGACCCCACCCATATTTACAGGTACTCACCGGCTCTAGGTCCGGTGAATCGCGATCATCAACTCCTTACCCCATTACCGCTTGACTGGAGTCAAACCCATGGCGAACGAAGGCTATCACGAACCTGTCGCGGAACTCTCCGACACCACGCGCGACATGCACCGGGCCATCATCTCCCTGATGGAGGAGTTGGAGGCCGTCGATTGGTACAACCAGCGTGTGGATGCCTGCAAGGATAGCGAACTCAAGGCCATCCTGGCCCACAACCGCGATGAGGAGAAGGAGCACGCCGCCATGGTGTTGGAATGGATCCGGCGCCAGGACCCGGCCTTTGATCACGAATTGCGCGACTACCTCTTCACCAACAAACCCCTCACTCACGAGAAGGCGGCACATTAGCCCCATTTTACGGTCCTGTCACGGACACCGGTGGCGCCTCGCCATGCGTACCGAGGGCCGGTGCCGCGGGCGGCGCCAGGGATGGCCGCTCCTCCGTAAACCAGACCTGAAGCCTTGACTCCCCCGCCGGCCACTGGCCCTTGAGGCGGTTGCTGGGCTCGTTTCCGGTGAAGGCGAGGTAGCCATACTTGCCGTAATGGGGCAGCTTGCGCGCCAGGCCCGGGAGGGCCGCGGGGGTAGCGGTGGCGATCAGTCCCAAGGGGCGGCCCGCCACCTCCCGGACCAGGGCCAGGCTGATGTCCTCGCCCTCTATGACCTGACTATCAATCTCAAGCCGGCGCGCCTCGGGATCCAGCCCGAAAGACTTGGTCGCCAGTGCATTCAGGAAGCGATTCTTCCAGCCCAACAGCCAGACCGGCCTATCCTCCGGCAGCCGCTCGATCTCGTCATCCCCCACCAGTTCCCAGCCTGGAGTATCCCTCGTCCAACTCTCGGCGAGTTGGTGATAGCCGCTAGCCAGCGCCTCGGCCTCCGCCGCGGGCAGGACCATGAGGCCCCGGGCGGCGCCAAGAAGACTGCTCAGGCTGGGCGGATTCTCCCCCGGTGCCAGGCGGCGGAAGAGATCGAATTCGGGGTCCAGGGCCAGGCGCAGGGGCGGAGCGTTGAGCTCGATCACGAAGTCGGCGCCGCGCCCCTCCAGGGGGAGGCGGTGCTGGATCAGGCCGCCATCCTCCAGGTGGACCAGGAGGGGTACGGTCAGGGGGAAGGGGGCCTCGGGCTGGGTCTGTTCCACCCGGCCCCGAAGCTGGAAGCCGCCGGCGGTGGGCTCCAGGGTCACCCCGCTCAGGGCTAGGTCCGGCGCTCCGGCGCGTTGGGTCCAGGGCTCGAAAAAGCCCTTAAGGTCCCGGCCGCTGGTCTGCTCGAAGGCGAGCCTGAGCTGGTCGTAGCCCGCCGTGCGAAAGCGGTTGTCGCGGTAAAAGGCTTGCAGGCCCACGCGAAAGGCGGCATCGCCCAGGTCGCGGCGTAGCATGTGGAACAGCATCAGGCTCTTGCCATAGCCGATGGCCTGGGACGCCGCGCCGTGGCGGCCCTGGAAGGCCTTGAGGGGGAAGTCCTCGCCCGCGCGGACGTAGTCCGCATAGGCCTGGAGGCTGTCGCGGCGATAGGCGGCCCCCTGGCCCTCCCGCTCCTTGAGTAGATGGTCCGCCAGGTAGGCCGTCAGGCCCTCGCTCCAGTTGCCCGTACCGTAATCGATGAAGACGCTGTTGCCCCACCAGTTATGCAGAATCTCGTGGGGATAGGAGCTCTTGAGGATGAAGGGCAGGCGAATGACCTGGGGGCCCAGCAGGGTGAAGGAGGGCATGCCGTAGCCCGTCTCCCAGAAATTCTCCACCAGGGCAAACTTGGCATAGGGATAGGGGCCGATGAGGTCGCTGTAGAAGGCCAGGTAATCCGCCGTGGCGTCGAGGTAGCGCTGGGCCAGTGCCGGGTCCGGATTGCGCAGATAGACCTGGGCCTCGCCCCGCGCCGTTGGCTGGCGATAGGCGACGAAGGGGGCGGCGATGAGATAGATGTCATCCTGGGGCTGGTCCTCGCGCCAGGTCATGCGGGCGCCCTCGGCGGTCGTGACGGCCTTGGGCCCCGCGCCCTGGGCAATGGCGGTCCAGCCGGAGGGCAAATCCACCTGGAGTGCAAAGCGCTGCAGGCTGTCCGGGAAGCGGGGATACCAGCCGCTGTTGCCATCCAGGACGACCCCGTCCGGGCTGATGATGCCGCGGGTCCATTGCCGCGACCGGCCCATTCCTTCCTCGACCCGCTGCAAGTCGCCACGCAAGGGGCCGGCATAGCGCAGGGTGATGGGCCCCGCCCCCTGCCGGCGCAGGCGAAAGACCTCCCCGCTATCCCGGGAGCCGAGGCTTGCGAGGTGCGCCTGCCCCGCTACCACCTGGGGGTTCAGACCCGGGTGTAGGATGAAGGTCCAGTCGTCCTGACCTGCCGGCAGGCTCAGGGTGTCCGTGACGGCCAGCGTCCCCTGGTCCGGCGCCAGGCGCGCCTCGATGTCATGGCCGATCAGGTGCTGGGCCTGCAAGCCCAGGCTGGTCATCGAAAGCAGCGTCAGCACAAGCCAATTAAGGTACATGGGCTCTCCCCGGGGGTGATCCCGTGATGCATTAAATCAGTGGCCTCATCGTCAGGCGAAGACGGGACTCCTAACGGTGGCCCATCACGCCATGCCTTTTCGAGACACGGCCGGCCTTGCTGGCGGGAGGCCGGAAGGGTAGGGCTATAACTTGCTCAGCACCCTCATGGCTTGTGCCTCGCAGCCCTGTTTGACCATCCAGGCCACCAGTGCCGTCGGATTGTTGGGCGTTGTCGCTGCCTTGTGTACCAGCAGGCTGACGGGCTTATCTCCCCGTTGCAACCGATAGCGCTTGCCGTCCTCAAAATAGCGGGCCGGGACCGGCAACTCGGCCTGACGGGCAGACCAGGTGAAGGTGGCGAGGGTGGCCCCCTGTTCGTCCACCAGGGCGACTTCTTCGGTTTTAGCGATGTTGTCGCGTAACAGCACGACCGGATCGCTCATCAGGCAGTGCTCGCCCGACTTGTCGACCTCAATCGGGTCCGGCGACGCCCCGTCGGCACCAAAGCTCCGCATCACCCCGAGCGTGGAGGTCGATTGGCGGTGTCCCTGGAGTAGGCTGGCGATCGCGGTCAGATTGTTGGTCTGGGTACCCTTGTCACCGCTAGTGGCTGGCACGCCCGCATAGGGCCCTGTCAGCTTGAGGGTTTTGCCATCCTCCGCCAGCAGGGTCAGTTGCGCGCCCTCGGCCAATTTTATCGGCGTCTTGTCATCCAGCAGGGCCCCGGATTTATAGGTGGTCCGTTCGGCGGTGACCACGACCCATTGTGCCGCCACGGCCAGTGACGCCCCTGCCAGCAGGACCCCGCCCACGAGCAGCCTCGAAATTTTCCGCCGCCAATCATTGCTCATCGTGACCCTTCTCCTTTTTATGCCTCACCGATCTCCGCGCGTTCGCGAGAAATGTCGGCGAAAATATACCTTGTCTAACCCGTATCATGCCGACATCGTCAGCGATCCGCCATAGGGCCTTGGGGCCATCGGGCGCTCGCTCCACCCAGCTTTGTCGAGGTTTGCCCCATCATGCTCAGCCGCCAAGAATGGTTGCCGCTCCTGGCCGTGCCCCTAGGGGTGGCGGTCATGGCCTGGTTTTTGGTAGCCCAGGGGCCTCTGCGCTACGTCGAAAACTGGTTTGGCGATTTGCGGGTAGCCCTGGTGACCCCGCGCCAGCCAGCCTCGGATGAGGTGGTGGTGCTTACCATTAACGACGACACCCTGAGCACCTTTCCCTACCGCTCGCCGGTCAGCCGCACCTTTCTGGCCGACCTGGTGACCCAGCTCAATCAGAAAGGGGTGAAAGCCATCGGCCTGGATATTTTGTTCGACCAGCCCACCGAAGCCGCCGCCGATCAGGCCTTACTCCAGGCACTGCGCGATTCCGCCGTGCCGGTGTTCGTCGCCTACGCCGATCAGGAGCATATCACCCCGGATCAACAGCAGTATCTGGATGCCTTCACCCTGGATTTGCGTCGGGCTTACGCCAATCTGCCGTTCGACAATGTGGACGGGGTGATCCGCACCCTTTTCCCGGGCCGGATGGCGGCGGACGGCCGTCCGATACCGGGAATGGCCGCCGCCCTGGCCGGAGTGGCGCTTCCTCAAGGGATAATCCCTTTGCGCTATCGCGGGCTGGCCCCGGATGCGGCGGCGGATGACGTGGCCAGTGCCTTTAAGCATTACCCGGCGCATCTGGCCGGGGCCTTGCCGGCGGCCTGGTTGGCGGGCAAGATCGTCCTGGTCGGCGCGGATCTGCGGGCCAGCAGCGAGGATGTCTGGAAAACACCCTTCGCCACCCTGCTGGGCAGCAAGGATGGTTCCCTGCCCGGGGTCATGATTCACGCGCATGGGCTGGCGCAGTTGCTGGAGGGACGCTGGTTGCGGCTGGTGCCAACCTGGGTGGTCTTGGGTTTGTACGGGTTTGCCGCCTTGCTGGGCTCGCTCCTGGCGCGTATGGACAGGGCGGCATGGGTGAGTGTCGGCCTGGCATTGGGCAGTGTCCTGGGCTATTGGGCGCTGGGCTTCTGGTGGTACCACCAGGGTGGAGCCTTGTGGCCATTGGCGGGTCCATCCCTGGCGATGCTGGGTTCGACCTGGTGGTCCCATGCCCTCGTCAGCCGGCGGGAGCGCCGCCAGAAGGAATTCATTCACGGCGCCTTCTCCCGTTATCTGCATCCCGACTGGGTCGAACAGTTGATGGCGAATCCCGACTTGCTGGGCCTCACCGGCGAGCGCCGGGAAATCACCGTACTCTTCACCGACGTGGCCGGTTTCACCACGACCTCGGAGCTGCTGCCGCCGACCAGCCTGGTGTCGGTGTTGAGTCGTTATCTGGATGGCATGACCCAGATCATCATGGCCCACGGTGGGGCGGTTAATAAGTATCTGGGGGATGGCATCATGGTGTTGTTTGGCGCGCCGGTCTCCCAGTCGGATCATGCCCGGCGCGCTGTCCAATGCGCCTTGGCGCTCGATGTCTTTGCCGAGAGGTTCCGCCGGGAGGTCACCGATGCCGACGGCCAGCTGGTGGCCTTTGGTCTCACCCGGATCGGGGTCCATACCGGCGAGGCGACGGTGGGCAACTTTGGGTCCCAGGCCAAGCTCGAGTACACGGCCATTGGCGATGTCGTGAACGTGGCCTCGCGACTGGAGGGGTTGAACGCCTATTTTGGTACCCACGTCGCGGTCAGCGGGGCGACTCTGGGCCAGGCGGTGTCCGGTGATTTGCGTTTTCGCCCCATGGGACAGGTGGTGGTCAAGGGGAAGCATGAGGCGCTGGCGGTGTTCAACCCGGTGGCCCTGGGTGGCGAGGCGGATGCCGTCTTGGATGAATATGCGCAGGCCTACGCCTTATTGGCGACCGGCGATCCCGGCGCCGAGATGCGTTTCGCTGCCCTGCATGAGCGTTATCCTCATGATGCAATGGTCGATTTTTACTGGCGGCGGGTGCGGGAGGGCGAGCGAACCGTTCAGGTCAAGCTCGCCTCAAAGTAGCCCCCGATCGAACCCCGATGCCGGCCCATCGGCCCCTGGCTACCTTGACATCGATCTAGTGGATGCGATCATGGGCCAGGAATGCCTGCCCACCCAATAGCTCGTCAACCACCTAAAATCCCCCACCTAGCTCCCGCATCCGCTTATGACCCACATCATTCCCTCGGCCGCCGAAATGATCTCCCTGCTGGGCGGGGCCCTGATCATTTATCTCCTGCTCATTCTCCTGGCCCGGGCCCTGCGCCGCTGGCGCGATGTGCGCTTTCGGTGGGTATTCCACCTCTTCGCCATGGCGACGGGCTTGTTGATCAGCCTGAACTGGTTGCTCGGAGAGGGGTCGGAGTTGACCTGGCGGAGTGATTTAACCCGCCATCTGACGGCGGCGGTGACCATACTCGCGGCCTTCCCCATCACGACCCTCTTTGTCCGCATGGTCTGGGGACGCAAGCCGGATACCGACCTCAAGGCGGCCGGGTCGCGGATCCTGATCGATACCGTCCGCATCCTGATCCTGATTGTGGCCGTGATCCTGGCGCTGCAATTCGTCTATGACATCCAGGTACCCGGCCTGGTGGCGGGCTCCGGGATCATGGCAATCATTCTCGGTTTGGCGATGCAGGATTTGTTGGGCAACCTGATCTCCGGGGTGTCGCTGCATTTTGAGAAGACCTTCCAACCGGGTGATTGGCTCCTCATCAATAACACCCATGCCAAGGTCATCGAGCTCTCCTGGCGCTCGACCCTGTTGCTGACGAACGACGATGTCCTGATCGATGTTCCCAACACGGATATCACGAAGCAGGCGATCACCAATTTTCAATTGCCGACCCCTCGGCATGCGGTCAAGGCATACATCAGTCTGCACTATGACCTCCCGCCCTTACGGGCGCAGAGGGTGTTGAAAGCGGCCGCCCTGAGTGTTCCAGGGGTGTGCCTGGAGCCGGCCCCCGTGGTATTGCTCAAAGATTTTCTCGACTCGGGGATTAGTTACGAGATCAAGGTCTGGATCGAGGATCATGCCCTCATGAACCGGGTCCTGAGCGAGGTGCGTTCTCATGCCTGGTATGCGGCAAAGCGCGAGGGATTTGTCATGCCCTACCCCCAGAGGGTCATGCACCAGGCCGTGTACCAGGATCCGTCGATCCAGACCCGCGGGGTTGCCGCCCAGGCCTTACGTTCCCACGAGCTGCTGGACTTCCTCTCCGAGGCCGAGATTGACAATCTGGTACGAGAGAGTCCCGTTCAGTTGTTCGCCAACACCGAACGCATCGTTACCCAGGGCGAGGCGGGTGAGTCCATGTTCTTTCTGGTACGTGGCCACGTCGAGGTGTCGATCACACGTAATGGCCAGCAAACCATCGTTGCCAAACTTGGCCCTGGCGATTGCTTCGGTGAAATGTCTTTGCTCACCGGGGCGGAGCGTACCGCCACGGTCGTCGCCTTGGATGAAGTCGAGACGGTAGAGATCATCAAGCAGGTTTTTGCCTCCCTGGTGAGGAATAATCCAGAGATTCTTAGCCGTCTCAGCGAGTTGCTCGCCCAACGTCAGCTTGCCAATGACCAATGGACCCCCGATACGGCTTCCCAGACGGTCGAGCAGGTGCGTTTTGGCCTGCTGGGGAAACTGCGGGAATTATTCGCCCTCTAACCGAGACCGGGGAGGTCAACCGCACCCAGGACGCCTCTCGGTGGACAGGGCCCCGTGCCCTTAGTGCCAGCTACCTTACAGAGAAGACCATGTCTGCCATGAATCCCAACCCCTGCTCGGTGGCCCTTGGCGCCCTGCTGCTTTGCCTCGCGCAACCCGTTCTGGCGCAGGAGGGGGCGACGGCACCCCCGGCCGCGGACGAGATCCCCGACACCCAAACCCGCGTGGTGGATCCCGCCACCCTCACCGGCCTGGATGCCCTGGTGACCAAGCTGACCGATCGCCGCGTCATCTTCGTGGGCGAGTCCCATGACCGCTACGAGGATCACCTCAATCAACTGGCGGTCATTCGCGGCCTGCATGAGCAGGATGTGGATCTGGCCATCGGCATGGAAATGTTCCAGCAGCCCTTCCAGCCCGCCCTGGATGCCTATATCGCTGGGGAGATCAGCGAAGAAGAAATGCTCCGGCGCACGGAATATTTCGAGCGCTGGCGCTTCGACTACCGCCTCTATCGGCCCATCTTGCGTTACGCCCGCGAGCACGGCATCCCCGTCATCGCCCTTAACCTGGATAGGGAGATCACCGCCAAGGTCGGCAAGGAGGGCCTGGAGGGCTTGGACGAAGGGCAAAGGGCCCAGGTGCCGGCGGACATGGATCGGGACGACCAGGCCTACCGGGAGCGGATTAAGCAGGTATTTGATCGGCATCCCCAGGAGGAGGGCAAGGATTTCGAGAATTTCCTCCTGGTGCAGCTCCTCTGGGACGAGGGCATGGCGGCGCGGGCGGCGACCTATCTGGCGGGGCAGCCGGGCAAGAGGCTGGTGGTTCTGGCGGGTCAGGGGCACCTGGAGTACGGCCAGGGTATCCCCAAGCGCCTCCTGAGGCGCCTGCCGGCGACCTCCGCCATCCTCCTCAACGGCTGGCCGCGCGAGATGGACCCCAAGGCCGCCGACTATCTGCTCTTCCCGCAATCCCTGGAGCTACCGGCCACCGGGCGGCTCGGGGTCATGCTGGATACCGATGGCCAGGGGTCCGGCGTCGGGGTGCAGGGGTTCGCTGACAAGAGCGGTGCCGCCGCCGCTGGCATCAAGGAGGGGGATCGCATCGTCCGGGTCGGCGGCCAGGAGGTTGCCATCTATGCCGATATTCGCCTCGCCCTCATCGATAGCCTCCCCGGCCAGAAGCTGCCGGTCGAGGTGGAACGGATGAGCCCGGAGGGCCAGCCGGAGCGTCTGACCTTGGAGGTGGAATTGCATTGAGGGGTGGCGGGCCGGCTTCGGCCCGCACCCTTCAGGGGGTCACAGCCGCGACTCGAAGCCGCGACCTCGGCGCCCCAGGCGCACTTGGGGCAGAAAGAAGCCAATGAGGATGCCCCCAAAGATAACGCCCCCGCCGATGAGGAACCAGCGTTGGGCATTCTCATGGTCGAGTTCGCGGTTGATCTGTTCCAGTTCGCCGACCCGGCGGGTCAGGTCGGCGACGGTCTGACGGAGTTCCCCGCGCTCGCGCAGGATGCGCGGGGCATCGCCGGCCGCCTGGCGGATACTGAGTAACTCCTCCTCCAGGCGGTGCTTGTCGGCCAGGGCGGCCTCTAGGCTGGCCTGGACCTCCTTCAAGGAGGGCGGCAGCTTGTCGAATTTTTCCTGGAATTCGGCGACCTTGGCCTCCAGCGTGGCCACCTGGTCGCGGGGGATGGGCTCATCCTGCAGCCGGTCGCTGGCCACGAAGCCGGTGCGGCCGTCCTCGGTTCGGACCTTGGAATAGCCGGACTTGGCGTTGCTGCTCAAGACCTCGAGGGCGGTGCCCGAGGGCAGGCTGCGCAGTACCTTGTACTTGAGGCTCTCCCCGGCGCGCATCGGGATCTCGAACTGGTCCGTGACGTAACGGGTCTCGGCCATCGCCTGCGGCGCGGCGCCGAGGCAGAGGAGCAGGGGCAGCAGGCGTGTCATGACCCGGAACATCAAGGCCCAGGCTCCACCAGCAGGAATTCCAGCAGGGCCTTCTGGCTATGCAGACGGTTCTCGGCCTCGTCCCAGACCACGGACTGGGGCCCATCGATGACCTCCGCCGCCACCTCCTCGCCTCGGTGGGCCGGCAGGCAGTGCATGAAGAGGGCCTCGGGATGGGCGAGGGCCATCAGGTTCGCATCGACGATGTAGCCGCCGAAGGCCCGCTCCCGCGCCTTTTGCTCCTCTTCCTGACCCATACTGGTCCAGACATCGGTGGCGACCAGATCAGCCCCCGCCATGGCCTCACGCGGGTCGCGCAGCAGGACGCAGCGGTCGGCGACCGCCGCCAGCAGACTGGGGTCCGGTTCGTAGCCCGCGGGACAGGCCAGGCGTAACTGGAAATCGAAGAGGCGGGCGGCCTCCATGTAGGACAGGCACATGTTGTTGCCATCGCCGATCCAGACGACGGTGCGGCCCTGGATGTCGCCCCGATGCTCGAACCAGGTCTGCATGTCCGCGAGCAGTTGGCAGGGGTGCAGGCGGTCGGTGAGGCCATTGATCACCGGCACCCGGGAATGGGCGGCGAATTCCTCCACGATCTGGTGGGCGAAGGTGCGGATCATGACCACGTCTACCATGCGCGATAGGACCCGGGCGCTATCCGCGATGGGTTCGCCGCGTCCCAGTTGGGTATCGCGGGGCGAGAGGAAGATGGCATGGCCGCCAAACTGGGCCATGCCGGCCTCGAAGGAGACCCGGGTGCGGGTAGAGGCCTTTTCAAAGATCATGCCCATGACCTTGTTGGTCAGGGGGGCGTAGGGCGTGCCTGCCCGCAGCAGTTGCTTGAGTTCGGTGGCGCGCTGGAGCAGGGCGCGAGCCTCGGCGGCCGTGATATCGGCGAGGCTCAGAAAGTGTCTAGGCTGGCGCGGATGGTCCATGAGGTGCGTTATCCTCCCGCCAGCTTGGGTGCCGGCGTGGCCAGGAAGGCAACGATCAGCCGGGCGAGCTGATCGACCAGTAACTCCACTTGGTCCCTCTCCAGGATGAGGGGCGGCAACAGGCGAATGACGCGGTCTGCGGTGACATTGATGAGGAGCCCGGCCTGCAGGGCCTGGCCCACCAGTTCCGCGCAGGGGCGGTCGAGTTCGATGCCGATCATGAGCCCCAGGCCGCGGATGTCGCGGACGCCGGGCTGACGGGCCAGGGCCTGGCGGAAGCCCGTCTTTAGTTGGTCGCCCAAGCGGGCGGCCCGGTGGACGAGCCCCTCATCTTCCAGGGTCTGCAGCACGACGCTGGCGGCGCGACAGGCCAGGGGGTTGCCCCCGAAGGTAGAACCGTGGCTGCCGGGACCCAGCACCGTCGCCGCGACCCCGCGCGCCAGGCAGGCGCCGATGGGCACGCCATTGGCCAGCCCCTTGGCCAGGGTCATGACGTCGGGCTGGATACCGGTATGCTGGTGGGCAAAGAGGCGGCCCGTGCGGCCCATGCCAGTCTGGATCTCGTCCAGCATCAGCAGCCAGCCCTGGCGGTCGCAGATAGCGCGCAGGCGCGGCAGATAGTCTGGGGCCGGGATGTTGATGCCGCCCTCGCCCTGGATGGGCTCGACCAGGACGGCGACGATGTCCTGGCGATTGGCCGCCGCGGTCTCCACTGCTCCCAGGTCGTTATAGGGGACGCGCACGAAGCCCTGCACCAGGGGCTCGAAGCCGGCCTGGACCTTACGGTTGCCCGTGGCGCTGAGGGTGGCCAGGGTGCGGCCATGAAAGCTGTTCTCCATGACCAGGATGGCGGGCCGCTCGATGCCGCCCTGGTGGCCGTGGAGGCGGGCCAGCTTGATGGCCGCCTCGTTCGCCTCGGCCCCCGAATTGCCAAAGAAGACCCGGTCCATGCCAGCGCACGCCGTCAGTCGGGCGCCGAGCTCGGTCTGGGCGGCGATCTGGTAGAGGTTGGAGGTATGAATGAGGCTGCCAGCCTGCTCGCAGAGGGCGTCGCGCACCGCCGGGTGGGCGTGGCCAAGGCCGCATACGGCGATGCCCGACAGGGCGTCGAGATAGCGTTTGCCCGCCTCGTCCCACAGCCAGGCGCCCTCGCCATGGGTGAAGGTGACCGGCAGGCGCCGGTAGGTCGCCATCAAGGGATCACTCATGCTGAAACCCGCTCCAAGCAAAAAAAGAAAAAGGCGGCTCCTTATCTGGACGGGAACCGCCTCTATTCGCTGAATCAAGTTGTCGGATTATAGCCAGATGCGGCAAGCGATGCCAAGCCCTTGACGTTCATTACGTTTTCGCGACATGTCGCGGATGGACCACAAATTGGGGTCCGTAGGGTGTTTAGATATTAACTAATTGAATGCTGGTTATTATTTATCCGGGAGGCGCGGGTCGTTCCCTGAGGGCTGGCGTCGTCACGGTGGCCTTGGTGAAGGGGGCTCCCGGTTTCGCCAGGCGCCGCACGGTATTGGGCAGATGTTCCAGGAGGATGCCGGCGAAGGCCTCCAGGGCCTGAACCCGGGGAAAACTGCGGCGGAAGACCAGCGAGATGCGCCGGAAGGCATCAGGCAGTTCCAGTCGGCGGGCGACGATGCCGGTGTCCGTCATCCATGCCCCGCGGATGGCCAGGGCGGGCACCAGAGTGCAGCCAAAGCCGGCGCTGACCAATTGCAGCAGGGTTTCCAGGCTGGCGGCGCGCAGGTCCGCCATCTCGCCCCGCTGGGGGCGTTCCGTCAGGTGGCAGACCTCCAGCACCTGGTGGGTCAGGCAATGGCCCTCCGCCAGGAGCAGCAGGTCAATCTCGGCCAGATCCTGGGCCGTGATCTCGTCCTGGGTATAGAGGGGGTGGTCGCGGTGGTGGGCCAGCCAGAAAGGCTCGTCGAACAGGGGGATGACGGTCAGGTCCGACTGCTCGACCGGGGTGGCGATGAGAACCGCGTCCAGGTCATGGCGCTGGAGGCGGCCGAGGAGGGACTCGGTGAGTTCCTCGGACAGCACCAGGCGCAGTTGGGGATACTGGCGTTTGAGGGGCACCAGGATCAGGGGCATCAAATAGGGGCTGAGGGTCGGGATGGCGCCGATGCGCAGGGGGCCGTCCAGGGGGTCCTGATGGGCGCGGGCGACCCGTTCGATGGCATCGGCCTGTTCCTGCAACAGGCGGGCATGGCCCAGAATGGCCTCGCCGATGGGCGTGATATCCACGGAGCGGTTGGTGCGCTCGAAGAGGGTCACCCCCAGTTCTTCCTCCAGCTTCTTGATCTGGCCGCTCAGGGTCGGCTGGCTGACAAAGCAGCGATCCGCCGCCCGGCCGAAGTGGCGGGTATCGGCAACAGCGAGGATGTATTTGATGTCGCGCAGATTCATGGCGAGGAGGTCGAATTTGGCTATCTCCAGCAGCCCGCGGCCAAGGATAATGAGCAAGAGCCTTGATCACCTTGGTTGAGCTGCCCGATGTGCTTGAATATTGCCCGTTTATCCTGGGTAATGCCATGAAAATTATCATAGCCCCCAATGCCCTCAAGGGCAGTTGTGACGCCAGCGCCGCCGCCCGGGCCATGGCGCGGGGCCTGCGGCGCGTGGCGCCCCGGGCCGAGTTGGTGGAGATTCCCGTCGCCGATGGCGGTGATGGCCTGCTGGAACTGGCGATCCAGGCCATGGGCGCCGAGCGGATTCCCGCACGGGTGACGGGTCCGCGCCTGGCCCCCGTCACGGCGGCCCTGGGCTGGCTGCCGCGCCGGCGCTTGGCCCTGATCGAGATGGCCCTGGCCAGCGGCCTGGCCTTGCTGACGGAGGAGGAGCGGGACCCCTGTCTCGCCACCAGCCTGGGCACGGGGGTGCTGATACGAGCGGCCCTGGATTTGGGGGCCGAGACACTGGTGGTGGGCATCGGCGGCAGTGCCACCAACGACGGCGGAATCGGCATGGCCAGCGCCCTGGGGTGGCGCTTTCTTGACAGGGATGGCCAACCCCTGACCCCGAATGGCGCCAGCTTGTCCGCCCTGGCCTGCATCGACGGCTCGGGCCGGGACCCGCGTCTCGCCCACGTCCGCATCCTGGCGGCCTGCGATGTGAACAATCCCCTGACGGGTCCCCAGGGCGCGTCCGCCATCTATGGCCCGCAAAAGGGGGCCAGTCCCGCCCAGGTAAGGGCGCTGGATGCCGGGCTTGCCCATCTGGCCGATCTGGTCGCGGGCTGGGATCAGACCGGGCAGGACTCGCGGCGCGATCAGCCCGGTGCCGGCGCGGCCGGCGGCTTGGGCTTTGGTTTGCAGGCCTTTTGCGGTGCCCACTTGCGGCCCGGGGCGGAGCTGGTCCTGGACATCCTGGATTTTGATGCCCGGCTCGCGGGCGCGGACCTGGTGCTGACGGCGGAGGGGCGATTGGACGGCCAGACTCTGTCCGGCAAGGCCCCCGCCCGGGTCGCGGCCCGGGCCCGGCGGCTGGGCATTCCCTGCATCGTCCTGGCCGGCGGCCTGGGAGCGGATCTGGAACGCCTCGCCGAGGTGGGGATCAGCGCTGCGGTCAGCCTCTGTCCCGGCCCCCTCGCCCTGGCCGAGGCCATGGCCCGCGCCGAGGAAGGGCTCGCGGATACGGCGGAGCAGGTGCTGCGTATCTTTATGGCGGGGCGAGCCGCCCGCCCCCGAGGCCGGCCTTTCCGCCACCGGCCCGAAAGGGCAGAATAGTCCCCCATTCCCCTCAGCCTCGGCCTCCTGCCATGAAATCTCGCCATCTGCTGCCGCTTGCCGTCCTGCTTCCCCTGCTTTTCGCCCCCGGCATCGGGATCGGCGCCAAAGCCAAGACCGACAAGCTGCCGCCGATCTGGGGCTATGGCGTCAAGTCCTGCACCACCTTTCTCGCGGCGGCGGACGGCCGCGCGGCGGGGGACGCCCTTCAGGACCTGGAATTCCAGCGTTACGAGGACTGGCTCACCGGCTTCATCACCGGGCTCAACCTCGCCATGGGCAAGGACGTACTGGTGGGGGCGGACATTAACGGCGCCCTGAAGCGCATTCATGCCTACTGCCAGGGGCACGGCAAGGAGGATGTCTTCACCGCCACCATGGACCTGGTCCGCATGCTCGGCCGCCTCAAATGAGGCGCGGGCCCGGGCGATGACCCCAGCGGCGCCAGCCAGTCCTCTCGAACTGCTGCGCCGGGTCTTCGGCTATCCGGACTTTCGTGGCGCCCAGGAACGGATCATCGACCGGGTCATCGCCGGCGGCGATGCCCTGGTCCTCATGCCCACCGGCGGGGGCAAGTCTCTCTGCTTCCAGATCCCCGCCCTGGTACGGTCCGGCACCGGCATCGTCGTCTCGCCCCTCATCGCCTTGATGCAGGACCAGGTGGACGCCCTGCACCAGCTCGGCCTGCGGGCGGCCTTTCTCAACTCCTCCCTGAATGCGGGGGAGGCGCGGGCGGTGGAACAGGGCCTGGTGGCCGGCCAGTTCGACCTGCTCTACGTGGCCCCGGAGCGCCTGCTGAGCGAACGCTTTCTGGCCCTGCTGGACCAGAGCCGCGTCGCCCTCTTCGCCATCGACGAGGCCCACTGCGTCTCCCAGTGGGGGCACGACTTCCGGCCCGATTATATCCAGCTCAACCTGCTTCACGAGCGCTGGCCGCAGATCCCGCGCATCGCCCTCACCGCTACCGCCGATGGCCTGACCCGCCAGGAAATCGTCGAACGTCTCGGCCTGGCGGAGGCCGAGCAGTTCGTCTCCAGTTTCAACCGGCCCAACATCCGCTACCGCGTGGTGCAGAAGGACCAGCCCCGTCGCCAGTTGCTGCGCTTCCTGCGCCAGGAGCACGTCGGCGATTCCGGCATCGTCTATTGCCTGTCGCGACGCGGGGTGGAGGAGACCACCGACTTCCTGCGCGCCGAGGGCCTGCATGCCCTGTCGTACCACGCCGGCCTGCCCGCCGAGACCCGCCGCCAGAACCAGGCCGCCTTCCTGCGCGACGATCAGGTCATCATGGTCGCCACCATCGCCTTCGGCATGGGTATCGACAAGCCGGACGTACGCTTTGTCGCTCACCTCGACCTGCCCAAGAGCGTGGAGGGTTACTACCAGGAGACGGGCCGCGCCGGTCGCGATGGTCTGCCGGCCAATGCCTGGCTGGCCTACGGCCTGTCCGATATGGTCACCCTGCGCCACTTCATCGAGACCTCGGAGGCCGAGGAACGCTTCAAACGGGTCGAGCACCACCGGCTCAACGCCATGCTCGGCTTCTGCGAGACCACCGCCTGCCGCCGCCAGGTGCTGCTCAACTACTTTGGCGAGGAACAGGCGCGGCCCTGCGGCAATTGCGATACCTGTCTCGAACCCGTCCAGACGTGGGATGGCACCCAGGCCGCCCGCAAGGCCCTGTCTTGCATCTTTCGCACCGGCATGCGTTTTGGCGCCAACTATCTGATCGAGGTCCTCCTCGGCAAGGACAACCCTCGCATCAAGAGCTTTGGCCACGACCGGGTCTCCACCTTCGGTATCGGCCAGGAACTTAGCGCGGACGAATGGAAGTCCGTCTATCGGCAACTGGTGGCCGCCGGCCTGGTGACGGTCGATCTGGCGGGCCACGGCGCCCTCCAGCTCACCGAGCAGAGCCGCCCCGTCCTGCGGGGAGAGCGCGAGGTCCGGCTGCGGCGCGACCCCTCCCCCCGGGGCCAAGGGGCTGGGGGCCGCCCTGCGGAGGGCCGCGCCGCCGGGGGGCGCCGGGAGCGGGAGCGGCGCAAGTCCGGTTTCGAGGGCGACCTGGAAGCCAGCGCCCTCTGGGAGCGCCTGCGCGCCCTGCGCCTGGCACTGGCCCAGGAGCAAAACCTGCCGCCCTACGTCATCTTCGGCGACATCACCCTGCGGGAACTGGTCCAGTACCGCCCCCGCAACCTGGATGAGATGAGCTGTATCAGCGGCATCGGCGCGGTCAAGCGGGAGCGCTATGGCGAGGCCTTCCTCGCCGCCGTGGCGGCCCATGCCGCCGAGCACGGTTACCCCGCCAACTGGCGTCCCGCCTAGCAGACCCGATTGCGCCCCCCGGACTTGGCCCGGTAGAGGGCGTCATCGGCGCGCTTGAGCCAGTCATCGAGGGTCTCGTGGGCGCGACATTCCGCTACCCCAAAACTGGTAGTGACCCCGCCGACCGTCGGGAAGGGCTCCCCCGCGATCAGGGCCCGTAGTTTTTCCGCCAGCCTCCGGGCCTCCTCGGCACCGCAGTGGGGCAGCAGGACCACGAATTCCTCGCCGCCCCAGCGCGCCAGCACATCCACCGCCCGCAGTTGCCCCCGGACCCGCTGGGTCAGCGTGACCAGGACCTGATCGCCTATGAGGTGGCCGTAGCGGTCATTGACCGCCTTGAAATGGTCGATATCGAACAGCAGCAAGGACAGCGGCTCGCCGTAGCGGTCCAGGCGTGCCATCTCGGCGGTGGCGACCGCTTCAAAGTGCCGGCGGTTCCGCACCCCGGTGAGGGTGTCCGTGGTGGCGAGGCGGTTGAGTTCCTCGTTGGCATCCCGCAGCGCGCGGTTAGCCGTCTCGGTGGCATCGCGCGCCCGCAGCAGTTCGGTCTCGAAGCGCTTGCGTTCGCTGATATCCCGGGTCACGCCCGCCAGAGCCACTATCCGGCCCTCGGCATCGAGTTGGGGGGAGGCAATGACCTCGGTCCAGACCGTGGCACCGTCCTTGTGGCGCAATTCCAGTTCTCTCCGGAATTTTTTTAATGGCAGGCCAGCCTTGATGGCGGCCTCCAGGCTGGTGAGATACGCCAGGGCCGTCGGCAGGGAAGGGGGGGTGAGGATGTCCTCCAGGGCCAGCCGTAGGAATTCCTCGGGGGTATAGCCCAGCAGAGTTTCGATGGAGGGGCTCGCATAGGTAAAGACGCGATCGAGGCCCAGGGTCCAGATGTTGTCCACCGCATTGTCGGCGAGCAGCCGGAAGCGTTCCTCGCTCACCCGCCGCGCCTCTTCCATCTGCTTGCGCTCGGTGATATCGACGAAGGATGTCAGCAGGAGGTCGTCCATGAGGGTGGCGCTGATGATGACATCCCGCCGCCGACCATCCTGGCAGGCGGCCTTGCATTCCCGGGACGCGACCTTGCCCTGGCCCCGCCGCGCCTCCGCCACCGCCCGGTTCCATCCGATCAGAGTCTCCGCGCGGTAATCCGGGTCGGGAAAGGCCCGTTCCGCCCAGGCGCCTAGGGTGGGCACCTCCTCCGGGGTATAGCCAAAGGTGCGCACGAATTGCTCATTGAGGAAGATGAGCCGGGGCTCGTCGGTCAGTGAGACGACGGAAATAGCGGTGGGGATCTGGTCCAGCATCCTGCGCATCCGCGCCTCGCTGGCCTGGAGTTGCGCCTGGGCGGCCTTGTGGGCCGCGATGTCGCGGGTCACGCCGACGATTTCCCGGATGGTCCCATCGGGACCCCGCATGGGGTATGCCATCACCTCGGTCCAGAAGGTGGAGCCGTCCTTGCAGTAATATTCCAACTCGCCCCGGAAGTTTTCCGGGGGCTGTCCGGACTGGATACGGGCATGCAGTTGCTGGAAATAGCCCAGGCTAATGGCCAGGGAGTCGGGCGGGTGGATCTCTTCGATCCCTTGCCGCATCGCCTCCTCCGGGGTGTAGCCCCGCACTCTCTCCACGGCGGGACTGACGTAGGTAATGGTGCCATCCACGCCCATGGTCCAGATGACGTCGTTGGCATTGTCGGCCAGGAGTCGGTGCCGTTCCTCGCTGAGGCGCAGTTTTGCCTCCGCCTCCCGCCGTTGGCTGATGTCCTGCTCCAGCCGTTCCTGCGTCAGCCGCAGGTCGTATTCCAGCCGCTGGGCGTTCATGATGATCTGGCTGAGGGCAATGAGCAGCATGGCCAGCATCAGGAGCAGGAGCCCCAGGTTAGGGTAGAGGGGCATGGCCAGCGGGTCCGTCAGGGGCGAGGGGAAGGCCCAGGCATGGCCAGCACGGGCCAGGTCGGACACCATCAGGGCGGCCCAGACCCCCGCCTGCCAGCGATCGCTGGAGCCAAAATAGGCGGGGCGCCGCGTCAACAGCACCCGGATCATCTCAAATTCCAGGACCCCGGAGAAGATCGCCAGGACCAGGATGCGGGCATCGAGGCTCGGCATGCGGTAGGTGAAATAGACGAAGCCTCCCAGGAAGAGGACGGAGGCGATGACCTCCCCGCGAAAGCTGACCGGGAGGCCTCGAAACAGCCGTGTTCCCCGGAGGTAGAGCAGCAGTTCCACCAGCAACAGATAATTGGCCAGGATGATGGTCAGCCAGGGAGGGAACTGGTCCCGTGGCAGGAGCAGGAGCAGGCCCGCCAGGGTCCGACAGAGGGTGCCGGCCAGCCAGTAGCCGAAGCCCGGATAACTGCGGCGCGTCCAATAGACGATGGCCATGCTCAGGTTGATCGCCAGCGACACGGTCAGGGCGGCGATGATCAGGGTCTGGGTGTCCATGGGGGGCTAGGGGCGAGCGGTTGCTTTCATGACAGGAGTGATCCGGCCGCGGCGATAACGGCGTAGCTCCGGCGGTAACCGCCAGGAGAGGAGCCGGTTAGCCCGGACATGACAGGGGCGGTGGTGCATGAAACGGTCGGGGTTGCCCTCCACCAAGGGCCTGGGACAAGGAAACCCGCGGTTTAATCCGCCGCTCCCTTTCCCGCCGGTCCCTGACTGAGCGCCAAGGGGCGGAAGGCGGCGAGAAAGGTGGTCATCTCCTCGGCGGGGATGGGGCGGCTGATCCAGTAGCCCTGGATGGCATCGCAACCCAGATCACGCAGGCATTGGGCCTGTTCCCGGGTTTCCACCCCCTCGGCGATGAGCTTGAGGCCGAGGCTATGGCCCAGTGCGATGATGGCCTTGACAATAGCGATGCTGTTGCTATCGGTGGTCAGCTTCCGCACGAAGGAGATGTCGATCTTCAGCTCGGTGACGTCGAGTTGCTGCAGGTAGGCCAGGGAGGAATAGCCGGTGCCGAAGTCATCGATGGACAGGCCCAGGCCGAGGGCATTGAGTTCGGCCAGGACCTGCATGGACTTGTCCTTGTCCCCCATGATGACGCTCTCGGTGATCTCGAGGACCAGCCGTTGGGGCGGGACCCCCGTTTCCTCCAGGATGGTGGCGATGGTCTTGGTCAGGTCGCCCTGGCTCAACTGCATCATGGAGACATTGACCGCGATCGGACCATGGGGCAGGCCCATCTCGGACCAGTGTTGGATTTGGTGACAGGCGGCACGCAGGGCCCAAGTCCCCAGTCGCGCGATCAGACCGCTTTCCTCGGCCAGGGGGATGAAGACGGTGGGAGAGATCCAGCCGCGCTTTGGATGGTGCCAGCGCGCCAGGCTCTCCAGGCCGAGGATGCCGCCCTGGCGCAGGTCCACCTGCGGCTGGTAGTGCAGGCACAGGCCCCCATGGTCAATGGCATGGCGCAGATCGGCCTCCAGGGTGAGGCGGTTCCTGGCACGTTGGGTCATCTCGGGGGAGGAAAAGCGCAACAGGCCCCGGCCCTGGGCCTTGGCCAGATGGAGGGCGGCGTCGGCGTTGCTCCGCAGGGAGGCGGCATCGCGACCATCGGCGGGATAGAGGGCCACGCCGATGCTAGCCCCGATGAAAAGGTTGTTGCCATCCACCAGAATGGGGTGGTTGAGGGCCTCAAGCATGCGCTGGGCCAGCAGGACGATACCGGGGAGGCTGGCGTCGCGTTGCAGGATGATGTTGAACTCGTCGCCGCCAATGCGGGCGATAGTGTCCATGTCCGGGAGCAGGGCGCGCAGCCGGTTGCCGACCTCCAGCAGGACGCGATCGCCGGCGTCATGGCCCAGGCTCTCGTTAATGGTTTTGAATTGGTCGAGGTCCAGAAGGACGAGGCCGAATTCCTTCTGGGCATACTCATTCTGCTGGACGGCAAGATTCAACAACTCGATGAAGAGGGTGCGATTGGGAAAGCCCGTCAGGGGATCGCGGTGGAGGAAGAACTCCAGATCCTGTTCGGCGCGGCGCCGATCGGTGATGTCGCGGTTGGACCCCCGCCGCCCCAGAAAACGGCCCTCGGGGTCGAATACGGGCTTGCAGACATGTTCCAGCCAGCGTTCGTTACCGCTTCGATCGCGGATCCGGACCAGTCGCGCCTCGGGTTCCGGTCCCGCCAGGTTGGCGAGGTAGGCGCGCCAGTCTTCGAGTTCCTGGGGGTGGACCAGCTTTTCCATGAGGTCCGGATCGGCAAAAAAATCCGCGGGGGGATGACCGGAGACGGCCTGGCAGGCGGGTGAGACATAGAGGTAGCTCCCGTCGGGGGCCTGCCAGTACTCCCAGTTGGGGGAGTAGTCAGCGAGGACGCGATAGCGCTGCTCGCTCTGCTGAAGCAGGGCCGTGCGTTGGGTCACCCGTTCCTCGAGCCGGTTGCGCAAGTTAGCGAGTTCCAGGTGGGTACGCACGCGGGCGCGCACCTCGTCGATGTTGTAGGGTTTGGTGATGTAGTCGGCGGCACCGATGGCGAAGCCCTTGACCTTGTCCTGGGTGGCATCGACCTGGGTAACGAAGATGATCGGGATGCGCTGGCCATACGACAGCGCCTTGATGCGTTGGCAGACCTCGTAACCGTCCATGCCCGGCATGAGGATGTCGAGCAGAACCAGGTCCGGCGGGGTGGGGCCGGTGACGATTTCCAGGGCCTTGGGGCCTAAGGTAGCGACCAGAATTCGATGCTCTTCCTTGAGGGCCTCGATCAGGCCGTGGATATTGTCCGGGATGTCGTCCACCACCAGCAGGTGCGCCAGGCGGTTGGCAAACAAGGGGGCGTGGGCCAGGGTGATGGCCTGTTCCCCGCCATCCTCCGGCTGCCAACCCTGACCGGGGCCACGCCGGCGGTTGTGTAATTCCAGTTGGGTGCGCACACGCTGGCGCAACAGATCGGGATTTACCGGCTTGGTGACATAGTCCGCGACTCCGAGCCGGAGTCCCCGCGCCTCGTCCTCCGCCTCGGCCAGGGAGGTAACGAAGATGACTGGGATCTCGGTGGTGAGGGGGTTGGACTTGAGATGGGCCAGGACCGAATAGCCATCCATCCCGGGCATCTTGACGTCCAGCAGAATCAGCTGGGGTTGGGGCTCACGTTGGGCCAGGTCGAGCGCCTTCTCGCCGCTGGTGGCGGCGGCAATGGCAAAGTCATCGCGCAGTATCTGCATCATGACATGCAAATTTTGATGCATGTCATCGACGATCAGAATGCTCGGACGCTGATTTGGCTGAAGTGTCATCATGCCCTCTTAGGATGCGGCCTCCAGCCGCTGTTGCAAGCCTGCCAGCGATTGCCTGGCGGCGTCAATCTCGAACAGGTCTACCCGGGCGCCGAGTTCGGCGATCTCCGCCGCCAGGGGCGTGCCCACGACCCCCGCGGTTATTTGCTCCAGCAGGGGTTCCGCGGCACCCAGGTCAAACACTAGGGCCTGGTCCAGGCGCCCCAGGAGTTCCCGGACCTGCCGGGGTTCCAGGAGGGTGGTCTTGCCAGGGGGTCTCGCCACGGCGCTTAGGCGATCGATATCCGCCATGACCTCCTTCAACCGATCTCGCAGTGCCTCCAGAGCGGCGGCGTCTGGCACCTGGTCCTGCTTGAGTTGGTTATCGATTGCGGCGATCTGGTTGAAGAGCGCCAGGGCGCCCAGGTTACCCGCCACGCCTTTGAGGGCGTGGCAATAGGCCCGAGCCTCGGCTATGCCATGATCGGTCAATCGTTGCTCTAACTCCTGAACCGCATCCGGGTAGTGCTGGCGGAAGCGGACCAACTGTCGGCGATAGGCATCGATCTTGCCGCCAATACGGTGGATACCGGCCCGGGTGTCGAGGCTCGCCAGGCTGGCCAGCAGATCCGCCTCGTCGAGTTCATCCGCTAACGGGTCGGAGGTGGGCGGTTCGGTGGCCGGCGGGGTAGGGGAGGCTCCGGTACCGGCCCGGTGCGCGGGCAGCCGCACCCAGCGGTGCAGCGTCACCATTAGCAGGTCGGGGTCCACCGGCTTGGTGACATGGTCGTTCATGCCAGCAGCCTTGCTCTTATCCGCGTCTCCGGCCATGGCCAGGGCGGTCATGGCGATGATCGGCAGGCGGGCGAAGCGCTCGCCGCCGGGCTGATCCGCTAGGGAGCGGATGTGGCGCGTCGCCTCCAGGCCGTCCATCACCGGCATCTGGATGTCCATGATCACGGCGTCATAGTCCTCCGTCCGTACCTTATCCAGGGCATCCTGGCCGTTGACGGCCTCCGCCACCGCCATGCCCTCGCTGGTCAGGAGTTCAGTGGCGAATTCACGGTTGATGTCGTTGTCCTCCACCAGGAGGATGCGGGCCCCAGCCATCGCGCTCGGGGAGGGGCGTTGGGCCGGGGTCGGGAGCGGACTGTCCTGGCGGCCGAGAAGGCGCCCGCGACCCAGGACCGAGATCAGGGTATCCAGCAGCAGGGAGGGCGTGACGGGCTTGATCAGAAAGCCATCGACCCCCGCCTGCTCCGCCAGACGAATGACATCCTCGCGGCCATGGGCCGTCACGATCACCACCTTGGGCTTGGGTTGGATAGCCGCATCACCCTGGATGCGCTGGGTGGCTTCGTCACCATTCATGCCGGGCATGCGCCAGTCCATGAGCACCAGGTCAAAGGGGGGAGAGGCGGTCCCGAGGATGTTCAGGGCCTCCGCCCCACTGGTCGCACTGGCGATACTGACATGGAGGCGCTTGAGCATTGCGGTCAGGATCCTCCGTGAGACCTGGTTGTCGTCGACCACCAGTACCCGCGCGCTCGCGAGTAGCCGGCCCGCCTCCCCCACCAGGGCCCGGCGCTGGGATTGGGCCTGGGGGGCGATCCGCAGCGGCAGGGTCAGGCAGAAGGTACTGCCATGGCCGGGCTGGGACTTCTCGATCCAGATCCGGCCATCCATCAGTTCCACCAGGCCACGCGTGATGGCCAGACCCAGGCCGGTGCCGCCAAAGCGGCGGGTAGTGGACTGGTCTGCCTGATTGAATTTCTGGAAGAGGCGGTTCTGGACGCCTGGGGCCATGCCGATGCCGGTATCGCGCACACAGACCTGCATGAGCAGTTGGGTCTCGTCACGGGTGAGACAGCGAAAGGCCAGCTCGATCTCGCCTGCCTCGGTGAATTTGAGAGCGTTACCACACAGGTTCAGCAGGATCTGGCCGATGCGCAAGGGGTCCCCCACCAGCACGGGGGGGAGGGCGGTGTCATGGCGCACCAGGAACCTGATGCCCTTGAGTTCCGCCTGGGGACCTATGGTGTCGGTCAGGTGCTCGCTGAGGGTGTCGAGGCTGAACTCGACCGCCTCGATCTCCATCTTGCCGGCTTCCATCTTGGAGAAATCCAGGATGTCGTTGAGGATGCCCAGGAGCGAGTGGGCCGCACCTTGGGCCTTGCCGAGCTGGGTGCGCACGGCCGGCGGCAAATCGGCCTTGAGAACCAGATAGAGTATGCCGAGGATGGCGTTCATCGGCGTCCGGATCTCGTGGCTCATGTTGGCCAGGAAGTCCGACTTAGTACGGGTAGCCTCCTCGGCCAGGTCCCGCCCCCGCCGCATCTCCTCGACGGCGGCGCGTTCGGCGGTGATGTCGTCGATGATCCAGACGGTGCCCTTCACTGGGTCCTGGCTATCGACGGCCTTGCCCGTGAGGCGCGCCCAGAAGCGGCTGCCGTCGCGACGCCGCAACTCCTGTTCCCGGCGGTGGGCCTCGCCACGCCAGATGGCCGCGTAAACCGGGTCGCCAGTGGCAATATTGGCGTCCTCGTCGGGGTACCAGATGGTGGTCGGTTTGCCGGCCATCTGCCCGGGCAGCCAGCCGAACATCTCATGCAGCTTGTGGTTGCAGCGTTGGAGGATGCCATCCTTGATCAGGGCGATGCCCGAGGTAGCGGTCTCCAGGATGGCCTCTTGCTCGGCGTTGGCGGCGCGCAGGGCCAGCTCGAGCTGCTTACGCGCCGTGAGGTCGGTGTGGGTACCCACTGCCCGGACGGGATTGCCGTCCGCGTCGCGGGTGACGACCTTGCCACGGCTCAGGATCCATTTGTAGCCGCCGTCCCGGGTGCGCAGCCGGAATTCCAGTTCATAGTGACCGGGATCCGCGAGGAGGTGCCGGGCCTGTTCCAGGGTGGCGTCGCGGTCGTCCGGGTGGAGCAAGCCGAACCAAAGGGCGATGGCGGTGGGCGGGAAATCGTCCGGCTGGAAGCCGAGCATGGTGAAGTAGGGAGGGCTGCAATAGCCTTCGTTGGTGGGGATGGTCCAGTCCCAGAGGCCGTCGGTGGAGGCCTCCATGGCCAGCGTCAGGCGTTCCTCACTGTGTCGCAGTTGTTCCTGGAAGCGGCGGTCCTCGGTCAAATCGACGAAGGTGACCAGCAAGCCATCCTTGCGTAGGCGGCCGCCGATGAGCAGTACGCGCTCCTGGCCATTGCCGGAGGTGACGCGGTATTCGTGTGCCGTGACCACCCCCTGGTGCCCTGCCGCCTCGGCGATGGCCGCGTTCCAGGTCTCCTGGAACCTGCGGCGATTCGCGGGGTCAGGAAAGGCCTGGTGGCACCAGTCATCCGTATTGATCAAGTTTCCGCGGGTAAAACCAAAGAGATCCAGGAAACGCTCATTGACGATCTCGATCCGGTCCCCGCGCAAAAAGGTGAGTGCCACGGGGGCGGCCTCGAAGAGGTCACGGAAACGCCGGTCACCCTCGGCCGCAAAGGTCTGCGCCAAGCATTGGGTCTGGGCTTGGATGCGACGACGCAACTGGATGTTCCAGGCGGCCAAACCCAATGCCACCAGGCACAGGGTTATCAGGACATAGTCGGTTGGGGGTAAGTTCATGCGGTGTTCCCGAGTCCGTGAGTACCATGATGATAGGCGAGGCCGCCACGGATGCCCAGAACAAGCGGCGGGTCGGGCTAGGCTGGCCGGGACAAGATCACGGAGGCCACCTCGATTTGCCCATGAGTTCTGGTATCCTCGCTATAGGACATGTCCCATGCCGCGAATTATCATTTGTTATTTTACTTATGAAGTATCCTCCGCTAAGGTACTGCATGAGTACCCGAGCGCTGGTTTATGACCGGAGACCGGGGAGGGGGGGACCGCCCCTGGGGTGGCCCGTAAAATATCTAAAATAGAATGGGTAAAAACCATGGCACTCGACCAGTCCGCTCGCTACTCCGACCTCAGCCTCAAAGAAGCCGACCTGATCGCGGGTGGCAAGCACATCCTCGTTGCTTACAAGATGAAGCCCAAGGCCGGTCACGGTTACCTTGAGGCCGCCGCCCACTTCGCCGCTGAGTCCTCCACCGGCACCAACGTCGAGGTCTCCACCACCGATGACTTCACCAAGGGCGTCGATGCCTTGGTCTATTACATCGACGAGGCGACCGAGGATATGCGCATTGCCTATCCCCTGGAATTGTTCGATCGCAACATGACCGACGGTCGCATGATGATCGTGTCCTTCCTGACGCTGGTCATCGGCAACAACCAGGGCATGGGGGACATCGAGCACGGCAAGATCCATGACTTCTACATGCCCGAGCGCGCCATCCAGTTGTTCGATGGCCCCGCCAAGGATATTTCCGACATGTGGCGCATCCTCGGCCGTCCCATGAAGGACGGTGGCTACATCGCCGGCACCATCATCAAGCCCAAGCTCGGCCTGCGCCCCGAGCCCTTCGCCGCCGCCGCCTACCAGTTCTGGCTGGGTGGCGACTTCATCAAGAACGACGAGCCCCAGGGCAACCAGGTCTTCTGTCCCGCCAAGAAGGTCTATCCCCTGGTTTATGACGCCATGAAGCGCGCCCAGGACGAGACCGGGGAGGCCAAGCTCTTCTCCGCCAACATCACCGCCGACGACCACTACGAGATGTGCGCCCGCGCGGACTTCATCCTGGAGACCTTCGGGCCCGATGCAGACAAGGTCGCCTTCCTGGTGGATGGTTTCGTCGGCGGTCCCGGTATGATCACCACCGCCCGCCGTCAGTACCCCGGTCAATACCTGCACTATCACCGCGCCGGCCACGGCATGATCACCTCGCCGTCCGCCAAACGTGGCTACACCGCCTTTGTGCTGGCCAAGATCTCCCGCCTGCAGGGCGCTTCGGGCATCCATGTCGGCACCATGGGCTACGGCAAGATGGAAGGTGACGCGGACGACAAGATCATCGCCTACATGATCGAGCGCGACGAGTGCCAGGGCCCGGTTTACTTCCAGAAGTGGTATGGCATGAAGCCCACTACACCCATCATCTCCGGTGGCATGAATGCTCTTCGTCTGCCCGGCTTCTTCGAGAATCTGGGTCACGGCAACGTCATCAACACCTCCGGTGGCGGTGCCTACGGTCACATCGACTCCCCGGCGGCCGGCGCCATCTCGTTGCGCCAGTCCTACGAGTGCTGGAAGGCCGGTGCTGATCCGATCGAGTTCGCCAAGAGCCACAAGGAATTCGCGCGTGCCTTCGAGTCCTTCCCTCACGATGCCGACAAGCTCTACCCGGGTTGGCGCGAGAAGCTGGGCGTACACAAATAGGCGGCTGGCCCGAGATTAGGGTGCTGGCGGCGGGGTAGGGATACCCCGCCTGTCTGCGGGCGCTCCCGCGTCCGCGGTCCATGAATCAGGGAAGACGGGGAGGACTCTCGCGAAAGGCCCCGCAGTCCGGTCCTGTGTCGGATCTGGGCCTGTGTCGGAGTGAAAACGATAAGTCGGGTAACGACAAGCCGCCGGACCCCTTCTGTTCAGTCGGTGGGGGCGGGTACCGGTGGCGCCTCATCCGATGCACCCCATGATTTAGTGCGGCTGTGGCTGGGTTGTCCTGCTGGCCAGGCCAGGCGTTTCAGGGTCACCGCCACGGCAAAGAGCCCGGCGGTGGCGGTGACGTGGGTGGCGGAGCCCAGCCCGCCGCAGTTGAGATAGGAGGGCTGGCTCGCCATCCCGCAGGCAGGGACCCCGTCCGGCGACCGGATACTGTCCTCCAGGGAATAGATTGCGGGGACGGCAAAGCGCCGCTTCGGGTTAAGCGGAAAGTCGAAGCGCTGCCGTAACTCCTTGCGGGTCCGCGAGAGCAGGCTATCCTTTTCGGTGCGACTCAAATCGGCGATGCCGAGGCGAGTGGGATCGACCTTACCCCCCATCCCCCCCACGGTCACCACGAACTGCTTGCGACGGCGACAGCCGGCGATGATCAGGGCCTTCTCGCGGTAGTGGTCGATACAGTCGATGACGGCGTCGAAGCCGCTGTCCAGCAGGCTGTCCAGATTGGCGGCATCCACGAAGTCATCGACCAAATGGATCTGGGTGGCGGGATTGATGTCCGTCACCCGCTCGGCCAGGACCTGAATCTTGGCGCGGCCCAGGGTCGAACTCAGGGCCGGGAGTTGGCGGTTGATGTTGGACTCGGCGACATGGTCCATATCGACCAGGGTCAGGCGACCCAGACCACTCCGCGCCAGGGCCTCGACCACCCAGGAGCCGACCCCGCCGACGCCAATGACGGCGACGTGGGCCAGCCGCAGTCGCTCCAGCCCGGCATGGCCATACAGGGCAGCTATGCCGCCGAAGCGACGTTCCGCGTCCATTATGCCGCCTCCGCGCGCGCAGGGAGGGGACGCCCCTGGCCCAGGGGACTAGAATGCCGCCAATCCCACCCGCCAGGCCGCCGGGCCCGTGGTACAAAATTTCCAGGAGAAGTCAAAGTGCCGAATACCATCGCCCAATACAAAGTCACCCGCGAGCCCTATTACAACCCCCAGGGTGACGAGATCATCCTCTTCGAGGCAGCCTATGCCGAGCGCCTGCCGGTCATGATCAAGGGACCGACCGGCTGTGGCAAGTCCCGCTTTGTGGAACATATGGCCTGGCGTCTGGGCAAGCCCCTCATCTCGGTCGCCTGCAACGAGGATATGACGGCCTCCGACCTGGTGGGCCGCTATCTGCTCGACGCCCAGGGCACCCGCTGGGTTGATGGCCCCCTGACCACGGCGGCCCGCATCGGCGCCATCTGCTACCTGGACGAGATCGTCGAGGCCCGTCAGGACACCACGGTCGTCATCCATCCCCTTACCGACCATCGCCGCAATCTGCCCCTCGACAAGAAGGGGGAGCTGGTCCATGCGCATCCAGACTTCCAGCTCGTCATCTCCTACAACCCGGGCTACCAGAGCCTGATGAAGGATCTCAAGCAATCCACCAAGCAGCGCTTCGCCGCCATGGATTTCGATTATGCCCCGGAGGCGCTGGAGGTGGAGATCGTCCGCAAGGAGACGGGCATGGACCAGGACATCGCCGCCAAGCTGGTCAAGATCGGCATCGTCGCGCGCCACCTCAAGGGTCATGGCCTGGACGAAGGCATTTCTACTCGTCTGCTGGTATATGCCGGCCAGCTCATCCGTCGCGGCATCGCCCCCGGGCCCGCCTGCCGCATGGCCATGGTGCGTCCCATAACCGATGACGCGGACATCCGGGCCACCCTCGATCACGCCATCGACGCCATCTTCGGGGTCTGATCCCGCGCGATCTGGGCAAGGACTTCGGCAAGCACGACCCTAGGCGGCACCCCGGGACATCCTCATGGCCAATATCGACGACCCGCTCAAGAACTACCGCGAGCGCCTGACCTGTAACTTCCCACAACTGGAGCAGGTCTTCCCCGACTGCATGGTGGACGCGTCCCAACGCCTGACCCCCCGGGGCATCGAGGCCTATCTCGCCGGGGCCTCCCTGGTCTGCATGATCGGGCGCGGCTTCGAGCCCGTGCTGGTCTATCTGGAGGAGATGCCCCGGGTCGCCGCTCAACTGGGGGAGGGCAGCCTGGAACTGGTCTCCCAGACCGTCTGGAAGATGTCCCGCACCCCCAATGGCAAGGCCATCCTGCCCTTCCTGCAGACTATCGCCGAGGCGGCGCGGCGCTTTGGTAGCCTGGAGCTGCTGGAGCGCTACATTGGCCTCATCCTGGATCTGATGGCCAGGACCACGGGCTCCATCCACGGCTTCCACACCACCATCCCCAGCCCCGGCCTCCCGGATATGCTGGAACAGATGCCCCAACTGCTGCGCCATCTCAGCGTCCGAGGCCTGGGCAACTGGATGGATTACGGCATTCGCAATTACGGCAAGCATCCGGAGCGCCAAAAGGAGTATTTCAGCCTCCAGTCCGCCGACAGCCGCGCCATCCTCCAGCGCGAGCGCCACGGCACCCTCTTCGCCGACAAGGAGCGCCAGCTCGACCTCTATCTCAAGGCCCTCTGGGACCTGAAGGAACACCTGGTGCCCTACTCGGAGGGCTGGGAAGACCAGCGCAAACTCCAACCCTATTGCGATGACCTGGGCATCCGCATCCCGGACGTCTACGACGACCGTAATGGGGTACGGGGGATCGACCGCTATCGGGCCACCCTGGCCCACCTGGCGGCCCACAAGCGCTGGAGCGGCCAGGCCGTGGCGGACAACTTCAGCCCCTTTCAGCGCCTCGCCATTGAGCTATTCGAAGACTCCCGCGTCGAGCAGTTGGCCCTGCGCCTCTACCCCGGCTTGCACCCCCTATGGCTGGCCCTGCATCCCAAGCCGGGGGAGGACGACTGCGACCCCGCCCAGGAATCCTGCATTCGCCATCGCCTGGTACTGCTGTCCCGCGCCATCCTGGACCCCGGTCATGGCTATCGCAATCACGACATCCTGGAGTTTGTCGAGCGCTTTCGGGGCCTCCTGGCCCAGGGCGAATCCAGCACCCGGGACATGGTCGAGCTCGGACTCGCCTTCATCGCGCGCACCCGCCGCCAGCAGGACCAGATGGCGCGGGTCTATTTCCACGACACCGAGGTGGACTATCGCGACGACAATCGCCACCTCTGGCGCTTCATCGAGGAGGGGGACGAGGAAGAGACCGCCCCGGACCGCCGGCCCCAGCAGCAGGCCGAGGAACTCCAGGGCCTGCCGCCGCGTCACTATCCCGAGTGGGACTATCACTCCCAGACCTACCGTCCGGACTGGGTCAGCCTCTACGAGAGCCTGCACCCCACGGGTGATGCCGGCGCCATCGACCGGCTGCTCGCCAAGCACGCCGCTCTGGCCAAGCGCCTGAAGCAGATCCTCGATCTCCTCAAGCCCCAGCATCAGGTGCGGGTGCGCTACCAGGAAGAGGGCAGCGAACTGGACCTGGACATCGCCATCCGCTCCCTCATCGACTTCCGGTGCGGCTTCACCCCGGACCCGCGCATCAACATGAGCCATCGCCATGATGACCGCGACATCGCCGTCATGCTGCTGCTGGACCTGTCGGAATCCCTCAACGAGACCCCCGCCGGTGCGAGCCAGACCATCCTCGAACTCAGCCAGGAGGCCGTCGCCCTGCTCGGCTGGTCCGTTGACCGCCTGGGGGACGAGTTCGCCATCGCCGGCTTCTCCTCCAACACCCGCCACGAGGTGCGCTATCAGCATATTAAGGGCTATGGCGAGTCCTGGGACGACCGTGTCAAGGGCCGCCTCGCCGCCTTGGAGGCGCGCTGGTCCACCCGCATGGGGGCCGCCTTGCGCCATGCCGCTCATTACCTTGAGGCCCGCCCCGCCGAGAAGAAGCTGCTGCTCATCCTCACCGACGGCAAGCCCTCCGATATCGACGTCGAGGATGAACGCCATCTGATCGAGGACGCGCGCAAGGCCGTGCAGGAAATCAAGCAGCAGGGCATCTACCCCTATTGCATCAACCTGGACGCCGGCGCCGACGACTATGTCCGCGACATCTTCGGCAAGCAATACAGCGTCATCGATCGGGTCGAACGTCTGCCTGAACGTCTGCCCCAGCTCTTTTTGGCCTTGACTGGGTAAGGCTATCCCAACTCTGTCCGCCGTGAACTCGCTTCCGGGGCACGGTGGCGAGGTGAAAGGGTCTGCACTTCAATACCAGCTCCCGTGGCGCCGACGCCCATGCCCCGCAAATCGCTCGCGGGTCCCGGGTCTCGGTCACCCGTGTGCCATCAGTTATTGCTAATTTTACTTTTTTCTTTTATATCTATCATAACCTATTGATATTTATGGGACTGGTTTAATCTAAAGGTAACAAAGCAGAACTAAAATGGCCTGACTTGATCCTATCCGATCCCCCCTGCTCTTGGCGCTTTTTTCCTTGGTCGGGTTGCCGCTGATCGATAGGCCTTTGCCGTGGAGAGCATGATGTTGAAAGCGCTGGCTGGTTTTGTCGTGGGTGTCCTGGTGATCGCCGTGGGGGGCTTTCTGATGATGCCCTCTCTGATGTTCAACGAAATGCAGAGTCCGTTCGGGTTTGAGGAAACCATCGCCCGCATCCAGCACAACATCGCCGACAGTCCCGAGCTCAAGGAGAAGGGCTGGGCCATCTCCGGCCTGCGCAATCCGGCCAAGGCGGTGCAGAATGACGGCGGTAATGTCCTGCCGGTCATGATGATCGAGGTCTGCTCGACCAAGTATTCCGGCCCCATCCTCGGGGACGACACCGTGCGCTTCCTGTCCATCCTCATGCCCTGCAAGATCTCAGTCTATAAGAAGCAAGACGGCAAGACCTACGTCGGCACCATGAACGCTGGCCTGATGGGCCGCTTCTTCGGCCCCTTGGTCGGCGAGATCATGGGCAAGGTCGCCCAGGACCAGAAACTCTTCCTGATCATTGACCCGACCAAGCCGGCCCCGCCCATGATCATGCCTAGCACTGCTCCGGCCGGGGCTGGCGGTGCCGGCGGCGGTGGCGGTTGCTGATCAGGGCGCCAAGCTGAAAGGGCAAGGTGGCAGGGCCGCCTTCGCCCAGACCCCGCTGCATCCACATTGCGTTCCGATCGGCAGAAGAGACAAGGAAAGATCATGCGAGCCAAGCATCTACTGATTCTGACCCTGGTAGCGGGCCTGGCCACCCTGTCGGCTATCACGGCGGCCAGCACTGCCCCCTTGGTGACGGCGTCGGTCGAGCCCTCCCCCGATTACCCCAAGATGACCATGCCACCGCCGGAGGTGAAACCGCCGGTGAAGAAGGACGCCAAGTCCACCGCTGACCACGCTAAATTCAAGGAACTGCAGCAGGACTTCAAGACGGGCCCCGAGGTCACCAAGGCCTGTCTGGCTTGTCATACCGAGGCGGCCAAGCAGGTGCATCTCTCCAAGCACTGGACCTGGGAGTTTCTCAACCCCCGGACAGGTCAGATGCTGGGCAAGAAGCACATCATCAACAACTTCTGTACCTCCATCTCGTCGAACCAGGAGTTCTGTACGGCCTGCCACGTCGGCTATGGCTGGAAGGACACCAATTTCGACTTCAGCTCGGCGGAGAACGTCGATTGCCTGGTCTGCCACGAGAGCACCGGCACCTACCGCAAGCTCCCCGGCCTGGCGGGGCATCCAGCCTATAGGGACACCGAGTTTCCTTCCAATTCCGGCAAAATCGTCAAGGCGGTCGACCTGCGGGCGGTGGCACAAAGCGTAGGCAAGAGCGGACGCAAAAATTGCGGTGCCTGCCACTTTTACAGCGGCGGGGGTGATGCCGTGAAGCACGGTGACCTCGACAGCACCCTGACCAATCCGGGCAAGTACCTGGATATCCACATGGACAAGGATGGCCTGAATTTCAGTTGCGGTGAGTGCCACAAGACCATTGGTCACGAGGTGCCCGGTAGTCGGTATGCGCCCACGGCCAAGGACGAGGGCGATCAGGCGCATATCCGCGGCAAGGACGACAAGAACCCCGCCACTTGCCAGGCCTGTCACACCAACGCCCCGCACAAGACCGACCCCCGGCTCAACACCCATGCCGAGAAGATCGCCTGCCAGACTTGTCATATCCCCGAGTTCGCCCGCGGTCAGCCGACCAAGATGAGTTGGGACTGGTCCACCGCTGGCAAGCTGGACAAGGACGGCAAACCCTTCGTGCTCAAGGACAGTGCCGGTCACCCTGCCTATGACAGCAGGAAGGGCGACTTCAAGTATGAGTCGAATGTGATTCCGACCTACGTCTGGTTTAACGGCACCGTGGACTACACCCTGCGCGACACCCAGCTCGACCCGACCCAGTTGGTGCGGATCAACCGTTTCGAGGGCAGCCCCACTGATGGCAAGTCGAAGATCTGGCCGGTCAAGGTCTTCACCGGCAGACAGCCCTATGACAAGACCACCCGGCAGTTGTTGATCCCTCACACCTATGGTGTGGCGGGCGACGATAGCGCCTTCTGGATGACCTTTGACTGGAACAAGGCCTTGGAGGCCGGGATGAAGTCGGCCGACGGGAATTTTAGCGGCGAATATGGCTTCGTCAGCACCGAGATGATCTGGCCCATCACCCATATGGTCGCGCCCAAGGCCGATGCCCTGGATTGCGGACAATGCCACGCCCCCGCGGGCGGTGTCGGCCGTCTGGACGAGGTGCCTGGTATTTACATGCCGGGCCGTAGCGCCAACAAGTTGCTCGACCAGGCCGGCTGGATCCTGGCGCTGCTGACTCTGCTGGGGGTGCTTGCCCATGGCGTGGGTCGTCTCCACGCCGCGCGCAAAGGAGTTCGTAAATGAGTGAAAAAATTTATGTATTCAAGCCATTCGAGCGCTTCTGGCACTGGTCTCAGGCCTTTCTGATCATCGGTTTGCTGGTAACGGGCTTCGAGGTGCATGGAAGCTATCGCCTGTTGGGCTTCGAGCGGGCGGTGAACCTGCATACCAGCCTTGCCTGGAGTCTGGTGGGCCTCTGGGTGTTCGCCATCTTCTGGCATTTCACCACCGGGGAATGGCGGCAATACATCCCGACCCTGAAAAAGGTCGATGCCATGATCAAATATTATGCCTTTGGCATCTTCACGAACGCACCGCATCCCTTCAAGGCGACCCGGCTGAAGAAGCATAACCCCTTGCAGCGGCTGGCCTACCTGGGGGTGATGTTATTCATTGGCCCGCTGCTCTGGATCACCGGCTGGCTTTACCTCTTTTATGACCAGTGGGCCGCTTGGGGCCTGGACCGCTATCTCAGCCTGTCCGTGGTGGCCTTTTTCCACGTCCTGGCGGCCTTCATGATGCTGCTCTTCCTGATCGCCCACCTCTATCTCGTCACAACGGGTCACACCCCGACCGCCCATATCAGGGCTATGATCACCGGTTGGGAAGAGACCGACTAAGCACCAAGTCCCGAGCGGGACAAAGGAGGCCCGGATGGCGGCATGCACCGGGCTTTGGCCAACGGGCAACACCCTGGACCGGTGATGACCTTGGTCATGCCACGGGTGAGTCTGGTCTGGCCCCTATTCCTTCCTCGCCAGGCGGCTAGCGGCCCGAACGCCCTGCGGCATCAAGCAGGAAGGGCCGGTACTCTTGCCATTGGGTCACGGGACCGATTTTGGCAAAGATAACAATGCCGTGCCTGTCCAGGACATAGGTGGTCGGGAAGACCCGGGCGAGCAAGCGGTCGGCAAGGCGCTGTCCGTCCGCCAGGGTGAAGTCGCTGTCTTCCTCGGATTTTGCCCCGGAGTCGTAGAGCGCTAGGCCCGGCGCGATCTGGTCGGCCCAGGACCGGACACTGGCGAAGTTCTCGCGCCCCTGCAGAAAGACGAAACGAATCCCCTCATCAGTTTTCAGTTGGCTGGCCAGCCTGGCCAGATCGGGCAGTTCCCGCAGGCAGGGCGCGCACCAGGATCCCCAGAAATGCAGCACTACCAACTGTCCGCGCAGATCGGAGAGCTTGAGGGGTTTACCCTCGGCTGTTTGCAGGGCGAGGTCGTAAAATCGTTCCCCAACCTCGACGCCGATGCTGGCCCGGGCGGCCGCATCGGCGTCGAGGTAAGGACCCCAGGAGCGCTCCCACAAGGTCTGATTGAGCACCACTTCCTCGTCAACGGCATAAATTTGGCAGGTTTGCCGGGTTTGGGCCTGGCAGTTGGCCAGTGCTTCCTGCTCGGCCAGGCCGGCGCTGCTAGTCTCGGTCGAGTAGCCCCAAGCCCCGCCGGGGGCGATGGCGAAGGCGCGTGGCGGCAGGGTGGCGAGGAATTGGCGATAGCCAGCCCTCCCGCGTTCGTCAAGGTGGGGGACAGCATCGCTATCCGACAGGCCGGCGGCATGGCCCTGTCCGCCGAGGACGAAAAGAGTGGCCGCCAATAGTGCGGTGCGGGGCGTAAACATGTATGAATTATAGAGGCTTATCCCCCAACTTCGCCAGGTGGAGCCAGGTCTTTCATCGCGTCTTGGGTGCGGGGAGATACCTGGTCGAATAATGCCCATGTCCTCTCCGCAACAGCTTGGGTTGTCCGGGATGGCCTTGGGCCCTGGCCCTTGTGGAAAAGTTGAACTATCCAGCCTGGTTCTGTTGTGTTCCCGGTTCCCGCTCCCCTACAATCCAACCCGGCTTATCCAATAAACAACCAGGCACTGAGGAGGCATGATGGAGCGTCGTTCATTTTTGCAGGGCGCCGGCATGGCCGGCATTCTGGCTTCCGGCATAGCCCCGGCCTTCGTCCGGGCCCAGGAGCCCATCCGCTGGCGGTTGGCCTCCAGCTTCCCCAAGTCGCTGGACACCGTCTATGGCGCTAGCGAGTCCTTCGCCCAGTACGTCGCGGATGCCACCGGCGGCAACTTCCAGATCTCGGTACACCCCGCGGGTGAAATCGTCCCCGCCTTCGGCGTGGTGGACGCCATCCAGCAGGGCACGGTCGAGTGCGCCCACACGGCGCCCTACTATTTCTTCGGCAAGGACGAGACCTTCGCCCTGGATTGCTCGGTGCCTTTCGGCATGACCTCGCGCCCCATGACCGCCTGGATGTATGACGGCAACGGCATGAAGCTGCTACGGGACTTCTATGCCAACTACAACATCGTCAACTTCCCCTGTGGTAATACCGGCGCCCAGATGGGTGGCTGGTACCGCAAGGAGATCAAGTCGGTCAAGGATCTGGACGGCATGAAGATGCGCATCTCCGCCTTTGCCGGGCGCGTCCTGTCCAAGTTGGGCGTGGTGGCCCAGACCCTGCCGGCGGGCGAGATCTATCAGGCCCTGGAGAAGGGCACCATCGATGCCTCCGAGTGGATCGGACCTTACGATGATCTGAAGTTGGGCCTGCATCGGGTGGCGCCCTACTACTACTACCCGGCCTGGTGGGAAGGCAGCACCCAGTTCTCGGTTTATATCAACAGCGAAAAGTGGAACAGCCTGTCCAAGGACTATCAGGCCATCGTCACCGCGGCCGCCTCCGCCGCCCATGTCCAGTGCCAGGCGCGCTACGACGCCCGCAACCCGGGTGCCCTGAAGCAACTGGTCGCCGAGGGCGCCAAGCTGAGCCGCTTCCCCAAGGATGTCATGGACGCCGCCTTCAAGGCCGCCCAGGAGGTCTATAAGGAACTGGACGAGAAGAACGCGAACTGGAAGAAGATCTATCCCGACTACAGCAGCTTCCTGGCCCAGCAGGTGCAATGGCAGTCGGTGGCCGAGGCGAACTACTTCCAGTACCTCGCCGCGCAGAAGCTTTAGGCCCCGGCCCGGTGATCCCGGGTAGCGACCCGCGGTTTACCGGTTCCCTCACCCCTTGTTGACCGCGGAGGCCCAACGCCGAGCGCCACCCTACTGGCCTCGGCGTTTTGCCATCCGGATGGTCGCGGGCCATCTCCATGAAGATCCTCCTCCGTCTGTCTCGGGTCATCGACGGCATCAGTGGCCTCCTGGGCAAGCTGATCCCCTGGCTGGTGCTGGCCGCAGTCCTTATCAGCGCCTCCAACGCCGTGGCCCGCAAGGCCTTCAATCTCAGTTCCAACGCCTTCCTCGAGATTCAGTGGTACCTCTTTGCCGCCGTCTTCCTGCTCGGCGCTGGCTACGCCTTCCTGGTGAATGCCCATGTCCGCATCGATGTCCTGGCGGGCAAGCTGGCGATGCGTACGCGCAACATCATCGATATCGTGGGCATCCTGGTCTTTCTGCTGCCCTTGTGTGGCTTCATGATCCACCTCTCCTGGCCCTATGTCTGGCAGGCCTACGTCTCGGGAGAGATCTCGCAAAATTACGGCGGCCTCATCCGCTGGCCCGCCTACGCCCTGGTGCCCATCGGCTTTGGCTTCCTGGGTCTGCAGGCCCTGTCGGAACTCATCAAGCGCCTGGCCTTCCTGAGCGGGCAGGGGCCCAATCCCCTGGCGGTGGGAAGCACCGAGGAGGAGATCATCGAGCAGGGGCATCTGGGTGATGCCACCGCCGCTACCGGCACTGTCGGAGGCGTCACCAAATGATCGCCCTCCTCACCGCTCACATCCCCGAACTCATGTTCGCCTCGCTGCTGATCTTTTTGCTCACGGGTTTTCCGGTGGCCTTCTCCCTGGCCGCCGTGGGCATGACCTGGGGCTTCATCGGCATGGAACTCGGCCTGCTGCCGCCGGTCCTCTTCCAGGCCTTGCCCCTGCGGGTCTTCGGCATCATGCAGAACGAGACCCTGCTGGCCATCCCCTTCTTCACCCTCATGGGCCTGATCCTGGAACGGAGCGGCATGGCGGAGGACCTGCTCGACACCGTCGGCCAGGTCTTCGGGCCCATCCGCGGCGGCGTGGCCCTGGCGGTGATTTTCGTCGGGGCCCTGCTGGCGGCGACCACCGGCGTGGTGGCGGCCTCGGTCATCTCCATGGGCCTCATCTCCCTGCCGATCATGCTGCGCTATGGCTACAGCCCGGCGATCGCCTCCGGTACCATCACCGCCTCGGGCACCCTGGCACAGATCATCCCGCCCTCCCTGGTACTGATCGTCATGGCCGACCAGCTCGGCCGCAGCGTCGGCGATCTTTACATGGGCGCCTTCATCCCGGCCTTTATGTTGGTGGGGCTCTTCGCGCTCTTCATCATTCTGCTGGCCATCTTCAAGCCGAGCCTGGTGCCGGCCCTGCCCCTCGAGGCGCGCACCTACCAGGAGCCCAACGGCCGCTCCGGCCTGCGTTCCTTGGCGATCTTTTCGCTAATCATCGTCGCCATCGCCGTGGTCTTTGGCCTCTATTACGGCGAGATTCTGAGCGTAATTCAAGGCAGTGAAGTCAAGCCGGCCCTGGACGAGACTATCGTCGTAGGCCTCACTGGCGGCACACTGCTGGCTTGGGTCGGCGCCGTCATCAACCAGGGGCTGCGCCTGGGCCTGCTGTCGCGCATCACCGAGCGCGTCACCTTCGTCCTGATCCCGCCCCTCATCCTCATCTTCCTGGTGCTTGGCACCATTTTCCTCGGGGTGGCGACTCCCACCGAGGGCGGCGCTATGGGCGCCGTCGGCGGCATGATTCTGGCCATGGCCCGCGGCAAACTGAGCTGGAACCTGTTCCGGCAGTCCCTCGAATCCACCGCCCGGCTCTCGGCCTTCGTGCTCTTCATCCTCATCGGCTCGACCATCTTCAGCTTCACCTTCACCGCCGTCGATGGCCAGCTCTGGGTCGAGCATCTCTTCGATAAGCTGCCAGGGGGCGAGATCGGCTTCCTGGTGTTCGTCAATTTCGTCATCTTTATCCTGGGCTTCTTCATCGACTACTTCGAGATCGCCTTCATCCTGGTGCCCCTGCTGGCGCCGGTGGCGGACAAGATGGGCATCGATCTGGTGTGGTTTGGCGTCCTGCTGGCGATGAACCTCCAGACCTCTTTCCTGACGCCGCCCTTCGGCTTTTCCCTCTTTTTCCTGCGCAGTGTGGCCCCGGCGAATGCCTTTATCGACCGCATCACCCACAAGCGCGTCGAGGGCGTCAAGACCCTGGACATCTACCGTGGCTCGATCCCCTTCGTCATCATCCAGATCGCCATGGTCGCCACCCTGGTCGCCTTTCCCGGACTGGTCACCAATGCCCTGAACAAGGGGGTCAAGGTCGATCTGGATACCATCCACATCGAGGTTCAGAGCGGTGGTGGCGACTGGGGGCAGGGCGGTAATCATTGGGGTAACGAGGCGCCCATCGAGACTGGCGATACCGGCGACCCGCCACCCCCGGCGGGCACGGAGGAGCCCGGGGCCAGTCCCTCCAACGCCGGCTGGGGCAAGCCCGGAAGTGGCTGGTAAGCCCGGTCATGGGGCGATACGGCAGGCTTTGCGCGCGTCCTGACGGGCGCGCGCCGCCTGCTGGCCCGCCCGTTCTTTGCTCTATACTAGGACTCACCCGCCCGGATCTGGCTGTACTCGGCGGCTTCCACCCTTGTTCCCGGGAGGCCCGATGCGCCGTTCTAATCTGATCCGACAGCGCCTGACCGCGCTGGCCTTTTTTGGCGCCTTCATCTTCTTCTCGCCCCTGGTGGTGCTATTCGATCGGGTGGCTGCACCCGTGGGTATGCCCCTGCTCTACCTCTATCTCTTTGGGGGCTGGGCGCTGATCATCGGCTTGAGCGCCTGGATACTGGGCATGGATCGGGAATGAGGGCCGGGTCCCCTGGGCAGGCCGGGCGGTTGGCGCGGCCTTGATGACCATCAGCGGTCCCCTGATTGCCGGCGTCGCCTTCATCTATCTAGGGCTGCTCTTCGCCCTGGCCCATTGGGCGGACCGGCGTGCGGACCAGGGGCGGTCGGTCATCGCCCGGCCCACGGTCTATGCCCTGTCCCTGGCGGTCTATTGCACGGCCTGGACCTTTTACGGCAGCGTGGGGCGGGCGGCCAGCGGCGGGCTGGGCTTCCTGACCATCTACCTCGGGCCCACCCTGGCGGCCCTGCTGTGGGGGTCGCTGCTGGTGAAGATGGTGCGGGTGAGCAAGGCGGAGCGAATCACCTCCATCGCCGATTTCATCGCCTCGCGTTATGGCAAGAGTCACCTCCTGGGTGGCCTGGTGACCCTGATCGCCGTGGTGGGGGTGGTGCCCTACATTGCCCTGCAACTCAAGGCCATCTCCCGCAGTTTTATCATCCTGCTGGAGTACCCGGCTATCGTCATGCCGGACCCGGCGGCAACCTTGCCCATCTGGCACGATACGGCCTTCGTGGTGGCCCTGCTGCTGGCCCTCTTCACCATCCTCTTCGGTACCCGACACCTGGACGCCAGCGAGCGCCACGAGGGCCTGGTGGCGGCCATCGCCTTCGAATCCATCGTGAAACTGGCGGCCTTCCTGGCGGTGGGGCTCTTCGTGGTCCTGGGCCTCTTCGGGGGCACCGGCCTGGGTGCCGAGGCCGCCCAGGAGCTGGGGGCCGCGGGGGGGAGCGCCCAGGCCCTGTTCGAGCCCCGCATCGGCGATTTCGCCGATTGGTTCGCCATCTCGCTGCTGGCAGGGCTGGCCGTCATGTTCCTGCCGCGTCAGTTTCAGGTGGCGGTGGTGGAGATCAGCGACGAGCGTCATATCCAGCGCGCCATCTGGCTGTTCCCGCTGTACCTGTTTCTCATCAACCTCTTCGTTATCCCCATTGCCCTGGCGGGGGTGTTGACCTTTGGCGCGGGCGGGGTGGACGCGGACAGCTACGTCCTGACCCTGCCCATGGCCCATGGCCACCCCTGGCTGGCGCTCTTCGTCTTCATCGGCGGCCTCTCGGCGGCTACCGGGATGGTGATCGTGGAGACCATCGCCCTCTCCACCATGGTCAGCAATGATCTGATGCTGCCGGTCCTGCTGCGACGCTGGCAGGGCCTGCCCCCCGAGGCGGATATGGGCAAACTACTGTTGCGTATCCGGCGCGGGGCCATTGTCGCCATCCTGCTGCTGGGTTACCTCTATTACCGGCTGGCCGGGGACGCCTATGCCCTGGTGAGCATCGGCCTCATCAGCTTTGCCGCCGTCGCCCAGTTCGCCCCGCCCATCATCGCCGGTCTCTACTGGCGGGGCGGCACCCGGGGCGGGGCCCTGGCGGGGCTGACGGCGGGTTTTGCCGTCTGGCTCTACACCTTGCTGATCCCTTCCTTCGCCAAGTCTGGCTGGCTGCCCCTGGGGTTCCTGGAGCAGGGCCCCTTCGGCATTGAACTCTTGAAGCCCCAGGCCTTGTTGGGGTTGGCGGGCCTCAACGAGATCACCCATGCCCTCATCTGGAGCCTGACCGCCAATATCGGGGTCTTCCTGATCGTGTCGTCGCGACGGATGCCCAACGCGGAGGAGATGGCCCAGGCCAGCGCCTTCGTGGATGCCCTCAAGAATCCGCGGCGGGCCCACCTGGCCCTGTGGCGGGGTAACGCCGAGGTGGCGGAGTTGCTGGCCCTGGCAGAGCGCTTCCTGGGCGCGGAGCGGGCGCGGGCAGCCTTTACCCGCTTTGCCAGCTCCCGAGGAGTGGCCCGGGTGGCGGACCTGCCGGCGGATGCCCGCACCGTCTATTTCGCCGAGACCCTGCTCTCGGGGGCCATCGGCGGGGCCTCGGCGCGGGTCATGGTCGCCTCCGTTACCCAGGAGGAGGCCCTGGGCCTGGACGAGGTCCTAGATATCCTCGACGAGGCCTCCCAGATCCGGGCCTACAGCCACGAACTGGAGCGTAAGTCCCGGGAGCTGGAGGCGGCGACGGCGGAATTGCGGGCGGCCAATCTGCGGCTCCAGGAGCTGGACCGCCTGAAGGACGATTTCATGTCTTCCGTCACCCACGAGTTGCGTACGCCCCTAGCCTCCATCCGGGCTTTTTCGGAGATACTGCACGACGACCCTAACCTGGACGAGGCTGAGCGCCAGCGCTTTCTCGGCATCCTGGTCAGCGAGACTGAGCGCCTGTCGCGCCTGGTCAATCAGGTCCTGGACCTGGCCAAGATCGAATCCGGTCACGCCGACTGGCGGGCGGAGGACGTGGACCTGGTGGAGATCATCGAACAGGCGGTGGTCAGCGTGGGACGGCTCCTGGAAGAGGCGGGCCTGAGGCTGGAGCTGGTGCTGGCGATGGGGGTGAGCCCCCTGGTCCGGGCGGACCGCGACCGCATGATGCAGGTGATGGTGAATCTGCTGGCGAATGCCGCCAAGTTTTCCCCCCGGGGCTCCGGCTTGATCCGCGTGCAACTGGAGCAGGTGGCCAACGGCTGGCGGGTCAGCATTAGCGACAACGGCCCGGGCATCCCGGCCGGGGAACTGGAGCAGGTCTTCAAGAAATTTCACCAGGCCAGCGCGGGCGGTAACAAACCCCTGGGCACCGGCCTGGGTTTGCCCATTTGCAAGCAGATCATCGAGCATTTCGCTGGGCGTATCTGGGCGGAATGCCCCCGGGAAGGGGGCGCCCGCCTCGTTTTTGAGTTACCTTTCGGCCAGAGGGGCGCCCAAGACGCAGCGGGGCCCCCTGATCCTAACGAGCCACTAGAGGTGCGGAACCCGGTATGAGCAAGCAAGTCCTGATCGTCGATGACGAGCCCAATATCGTCATCTCCCTGGAGTTTCTCATGAAGCGCGAAGGCTTCGCGGTGGCGGTGGCCCGGGATGGCGAGGAGGGCCTCGCCGCCATCCGGGCGGGGCGTCCTGATCTGGTGGTACTCGACGTCATGATGCCCAAGCGCAACGGTTACGAGGTGTTGGAGGCGGTCCGCGCCGACCCCGCCCTGGCGGGGGTGCGCATCCTCATGCTCACCGCCAAGGGCCGGCCGGCGGAAAGCGAGAAGGGCCTGGAACTGGGCGCCGATGCCTATATGCCCAAGCCCTTCTCCACCCGCGAATTAGTGGACAAGGCCAAGTCCCTCTTGGCCGAGAGGGAGCGGCAGCCATGAATGCCTCCCCCAACCCCGCTCAGGCCGGGGCCAACGGTGGCCCCCTGGGCCTGGAAGGCGATCAGGCTCCCCTGCGGAGCCTGGCCAGTCGGTCGCCCCTGGTGATGTCCCCGGCCGCGACCCTGCGCGAGGTGCTCTACGCCATCAGTCAGGGCCGGGAAGACGCCGTGGTGGTGGCCGACGAGGCCAGCCAGTTACCCCTGGGCCTGGTGACCCTGCGCGAACTCCTGCACGTCATCACCTTCGAGGGTGGCGATCTGGATGACCCGGTGGCCGCCCACATGACCGGAGCCCCCCTGACGGCGGCGGCGGATTCCCCCGCCCATCGCGCCAAGGTCCTCATGGCCAAGAAGGGGGTCGGCCATATCCTGCTGGTGGAGGCGGATGGCCGTTTTTGTGGCCTGATTCATCAGGCGGACCTGCTGGGGCTGCGCGCCGGCGGGGCCGAGGTGCTCATCGCCGCCATCGCCGCCACTCGTGACCTCAAGGGCATGGTCCTGGTCGCCGACCAGGTCCGCCGCCGCGGGGCGGAGCTGTTTAACGCCGGCATGGGGGTCGAGGCCATCTGCCAGTGGATGTCGGGCCTCAATGACCTCATCGCCATGCGCGTCATCGAGTTGATCGAGGACGAATTCGACCTGCCGGCGGTGCCCTGGTGCTGGCTCCTCTTCGGTTCCGAGGGCCGCCTGGAGCAGACCTTCACCACCGATCAGGACAATGGCCTCATCTTCGAGCCCAGCAATGCCGAGGACACCGAGGCCCTGCGCGCCGCCTTCCTGCCCTTTGCCCAGGCCGTCAATGACGCCCTGCATTACTGTGGGTTTGAGCGGTGCCGGGGCGGCATCATGGCTAGTAACCCGGACTGCTGCCTGAGCAGCGAGGAGTGGATGGGGCAGTTTTCGAGTTGGCTGCGGGTACCGGACCCCGAGGCCCTGCTCTATGGCACCATCTTCTTCGACTTTCGGCCTGTCTATGGCCGCTACGAGTTGGTTGACCGGCTCCGCGCCTGGTTGATGGCCAAGGCCCCGGAATATCCCCTCTTTTTGCGCCTCCTGGCGGAATTGGCCTTGGGGGTGGCGCCGCCACTGGGCTGGGCAGGCCGCTTTACCTATGACCGCAACCGCGCCTTTCCCCATACCCTGGACCTCAAGCTCCAGGGTGCCCGCCTCTTTGTCGATGTGGCCCGCGTCGGCAGCCTGGCCAAGGGCATCTGGGCCACCAGCACCGCCGACCGCCTGCGCGCCACCGGTACCGGCCCCGGCCGCTCCGCCGAGGACATCGCCGCCGAGGTCGAGGGCTTTCACCTGGTGCAGCGCTTTCGCATCCGCCAGCAACTGGTGACCCCGGACCATGATGCCGCCAATCGCGTGGACCCCGCCGGCCTCAACGAACTCAACCGGCTCATGCTCAAGGAGGCCCTCAAGCAGGCCAAAAAGATGCAGGCGCGGTTGCGGCAGGAATATAACCTCTGACCTGGAATCCAGGGTTCAGAACCCCGGTACCGCCCGCAGGAAGCAGGTCTTGAGATAGGCGGTCTCGGGGATGGCCGGGTGAATGGGGTGGTCCGGTCCCTGGCCGCCGAATTCAAGCAGTTGCAGACCGATATTGGCGCGCCGGGCACCCTGCTGGATAGCGCGCAGAAACTCGTCGCGGCCCAGGTGGAAGGAGCAGGAGGAGGTCACCAGCAGGCCACCGGGTTCCAGTACCTCCAGGCCGAGGCGATTGAGGCGCTGATAGGCCTGCAGACCCTCACGCTCGTCCTTGCGGCGCTTGATGAAGGCCGGGGGGTCGAGCATGACCAGGTCGAAGCGCTCGCCCTGTTCCTTGAGCAGGCGCAGTACCTCGAAGGCATCGCCCTGCACGCCGGTGATTCGGTCCAGCAGGCCATTGCGCTCGGCATTCTCGCCCACCCGTTCCAGGGCCGTCGCCGAGCTATCGACGCAAACCACCTCCTCGGCGCCGAGATGGGCCGCCCGCAGCCCCCAGGCGCCGATATAACTGCAGACGTCCAGGGCGCGCCGGGGCTGGCAAAAGCGCGCCAGGCGGTCGCGATTCTCCGCCTGGTCGTAGAACCAGCCGGTCTTTTGGCCCGTCAGCGGCGAGACCAGGAAGCGGTTGCCCTGCTCCGGGACCTCGATGTCAACCGGCGGCGCGCCCAGTACCACCTCGTTGGCCAGGGGCAAGCCCTCCAGTTCGCGCACGGAGGTGTCGTTGCGCAGCAGGATGCTGGTGGGGCCCACCACCTCCTCCAGGGCGGCCAGGATCTCGGGGCGCGCCCGTTCCATGCCGGCAGTGGTGATCTGGACTACCAGCAGGTCGCCGTAGCGGTCCACCACCAGGCCGGGGAGGCCGTCGCTTTCGCCAAAGACGAGCCGGTAGAAGGGCTGGTCATAAAGCTGCTCGCGCAGGGCCAGGGCCTGCCCGATCCGCTCCTCCCACAGGGCCGGGCCCAGGGGCCGGCGGGGATCATGGGTGACCAGGCGGGCGCAGATCAGGGAGTGGGGGTTGACGTAGCCGTGGCCGAGGGGATGGCCGCCGTGGCTGAGGATCTGGACCGCCTGGCCGGGCTCGAAGCCCTTGAGCGGCGTCGCTTGGGTATCGACCTCGTTGCTGTAAATCCAGCAGTGGCCGGCGAGCAGGCGGCGATCCTGGTCTTTGTTGAGGCGCAGGGAGGCTAGGCTGGTCATGTTGTCTATTTCTCGGCGATGGCTTTGCCCTGGCTCGGCGCTGGGCGTGGCAATGGTCTGGGGTGGGTGGGCTGTTGGGCCAGGCAGATTAACAGATTAACGGCCTCGGGTTGGTGGTGGTATGGGTGCGGATGGTGGTGCTCAGGCAGCCGCTGAGGACCCGAGCCAGTGCGAGGGGATCTTCCTCGCCAGGTGGGAGCCATACTCAATGCTTCGTTTCTCGATGAGGTACCAGGAAAGAAGTCCCATCATGACCGAAATAAAAATAGCCGATAGCTGGTTGAAGCGGATGCCATATTCAACGAAGAATAAGACCAGTATCTGTTGAACGGGCCATCCCCATAGGTAAATTCCATAGGAAATATCCGCGGTGGGCTTGAGGCGAATGAGAAGATTCTGGCTTGACAGCTGAATGATGGACATGAAAAGGGCCAGATAGAAAAGGTATAAATTACAGCAGGATTGCTTGAAAACGAAAAAGCCTGTCCAGGCCGCCAGGCAGGGCGCCCAGCCCATACTCACCTTGTCTTTCCAGATAGCCAGCAGGGCGCCGAAGGCAAAGCAGGGCGCCAGAAGTCGGATCTCCGGATTGTCCGGGAGCCAGGTGAAAAGGACCGGATTTTCCAGTAATGGATCAATGAGGATTAAAATAAAAATGGGTATCGTCAGCAATCTGAACCGGGGTTTCAATAAGCCCACTACAAAAAAGGCGGTAAGTGTCAAATAAGCAAATACCTCGTGAGGAATGGACCACAGCGAGCCGTTGACGGCCCGGAGGGCGTTATCCTCGAAAACTCCAGGCAACTCATATTTGATGTTCATGAACAATCCCTTGTGAAAATACGCAAAAACCTTTTTGTTCGAAAAATACTCGGCCGCGGATTGCTCCGACAGGAGGGGTCCGAGCAGGAAGGCGGTTACCAGGAGGGTAAAGGCCAGGGCGGGCCAAATCCTAAAAAATCTCGCGATCAGAAACCGGGCGAGGTCCCTCTTGATAAGCAGACTGTTGGTTACCACCAGCCCGCTCAAAAAGAAAAAAATTTTCACGGCGAGCGAGCCGGAATAGTCAAAGCCCAGTAATCCCGTAAGCAGGTCCCCGGGCCCGGTGGTCGGCAAGAGCGCATAGGCATGGCCATAAATGACCATGATGGCGGCGATAACCCTGAAAATATCTAAATTGTTTTTTTCTTTATTCAGGATTTCTTGCAACAGCATGTGAGAATCCCAGGGGCTTGGCGCCTCCGGCCTAACCCGCCAGCTTGGCCTTCAACAGCTCATTCACCTGGTCGGGATTGGCCTGGCCCTTACTGGCCTTCATGACCTGGCCGAAGAAGAAGCCGAAGAGCTTGTCCTTGCCGGCGCGGTATTGCACTAGCTGGGTGGGATTGGCGGCGATGATGCCGTCGATCAGGGTCTCGATGGCGGCCGTGTCCGTGATCTGCTGGAGGCCCTTGGCGGCGATGATGGTGTCGGCGTCGCCCTCGCCGTTCCACATGGCCTCGAAGACCTGTTTGGCGATCTTGCTGGAGAGGGTCTGGTCCTGGATGCGGGCGATGAGGCCGGCGAGTCCCGCCGCGCTGACCGGCGAGTCGCCAATCTCCAGCCCCGCCTTGTTGAGGGCGGCGGAGACTTCGCCGCCGATCCAGTTGGCGGCCAGCTTGGCGTCGCCGCTGGCGGTGGCGACCTCCTCGAAATAGTTTGCCAGGGCGCGGCTGGCGGTAAGGAGGTTGGCGTCGTAATCCGCCAGGCCATATGCCGAGCGGAAGCGCGCGCGCATAGGGTCGGGCAGTTCCGGCAGGTCGCGGGTGGCCGCCGCCAGGAGCGGGGCGTCGATCACCAGGGGCAGCAGGTCGGGGTCCGGGAAGTAGCGATAGTCATTGGCCTCTTCCTTGCTACGCATGGAACGGGTCTCGTCCTTGTCCGCATCGTAGAGGCGGGTCTCCTGGACCACTTGGCCCCCGCTCTCCAGAATGTCGCTCTGGCGCTCGATCTCGTAGCGCAGCGCCCGGTCCAGGAAGCGGAAGGAGTTGATGTTCTTGATCTCAGCGCGGGTGCCCAGGGTCTCCGCGCCCAGGGGGCGGAGGGAGATGTTGGCGTCCATGCGGAAGGAGCCCTCCTGCATGTTGCCGTCGCTGATGCCGATCCAGCGCACGATCTGGTGGATCTTGCGGGCGTAGGCAACCGCCTCCTCCGGCGAGCGCATATCCGGCTCGGAGACGATCTCCAGCAGGGGCGTGCCGGCGCGGTTCAGATCGATGCCGGTGAGGCCATGAAAGTCCTCGTGCAGGGATTTCCCGGCGTCCTCCTCCAGATGGGCGCGGGTGACGCCGATCTCCTTCAGGGTGCCGTCATCAAGCTGGATGCTCACCTGGCCGCGGCCTACCACCGGGTGCTCGTACTGGCTGATCTGGTAGCCCTTGGGCAGGTCCGGGTAAAAGTAGTTCTTGCGCGCGAAGACCGAGCGCTCGGCGATCTCGGCCTCGATGGCCTTGCCGAAACGCACCGCGAGGCGGACCGCCTCGGCGTTGAGGACGGGCAGCACGCCCGGCAGCCCCAGGTCGATGGCGCAGGCCTGGGTGTTGGGGGCGGCGCCAAAGGCCGTGGGCGCGCCGGAGAAGATCTTGGATTGGGTGGCGAGCTGGGTGTGAATCTCCAGCCCGATGACGGTTTCCCATGGCATGGTAGCGATGACCTCGTGTGCGGATTAAGGGGATTGTGGGCCGGCCGGGGCCCGTCGGCAAGCCGCGAAGCGAGGGGATGTCACGGGCGGCCATGGCCTGTCTTGCCATTCACCCCGACCAACCGCCAGGATCAAGGGTGGTCCGGTAAGACTGGATATGGGGCTTTCCGAGGTTAACGACCGCGCGTTTTGGGGGCGAACACGCCTCTGGTCTGAGGCTTACCGGGGTAGGATTGGGGCTACACCCGGTCTCGGGTGGTTGAATTTCCTATCCGTTTAGCGTGCGTGCTGAGGTTGGCTCCCGTCTCCCCAATCCCTCAGCCAGCAACATTGTCACCAAGGTATTCAGGGACGTACCCTCAGCCTTGGCTCGTGCTACCAGGCTGGCGTGCAGACTGCGCGGCAATCTCTGCATCAGGCGGACCGGCTCAGCGGATTCTCCATGTCTTGTCGGCTTCGGAATGGGCTTGCCCGCGTCCGTGCGCGCCGAGATCCACGCCGAGAAGGCGTCACGCGCATTGACCAGCGCTTCGGCTTCGCTTTCTCCATCGGACATGCAGCCGGGCAGGTCGGGGAACGTAATCAGATAGCCCCCACCATCCGCCTCGGACAACGGCTCGACCACATGCGCATAGGCCTCGAATGGATAAGGCGGCTCGACGTGCGGAACCCTGATTTCACTCATGATTGGAGCTCCTTAAGCTTGTCCACCAGCGCCACGAAATGACGCACATAGACGGGTTTAATGGGACGATGAGCAGGAACGCAGAGGTCCTCCTCAACACCTGGAAAGGAAAAAACGTGATGACTGCCGCCTTCGTTTCGCCAGACGATACCATGGCGATCGGCGACAGCTTTGAGGTCGTCGATTCGCCAATCGCGCGGGTTGTTGCGCATCCGCGCGAGAAGTTTTTCGTGTGTGCCCATTGCGACTGATAGTGTCACTGACGACACTAGAGGTCAACCGAGACAGACTTCGGGCCACCGGCCCGGACCGGGACGGCGCAAATTCAACTTTATTGGCTAGGCTGGATCCGCCAGCAGTATGCCCTGGCGGGCAAAGAGGTTGATAAGTTCCTGAGTGGCTGTCCGGGTGCGGGCCAATAGCTTGTCCCTGGTCCAGGCAACCGTGCCCAGGGCCTGGGGCGGGGCGAGTCGGCCCGCCAGCAGGTCATCGGCGACCAGCGCCAGAGTGGTCAGCTCGCTGACTCGATTGGTGAAGTAGGGGGGTGTGGTATAGATGCTGGTCATGTGAAAACCTCCACAGTAAGCCAAATGCCTTATAAGCCATTTGG
>JBGAUK010000160.1:0-1523 GCA_044228695.1 Chromatiaceae bacterium
GGGCGACGATAAAGAGCATGATGTCAAGATTCGGCTGTAGCGCCATGAGATCGCTCATGCGCAACAGGCCCGAATAGACGGTCGTGGTGCACTCGATCTCGAAGGCCGCCAGGATGGAATTACCCTTCAGCCACAAGACATCGATCAGCTCGATCGTCTCTTGGGTCGCTTCATTGAACTGCGTCGGCAACTCATCGACCATCCCCGCCAGGTCGCCGAGGGGTACGCCATTCCACAGCCGGCCGCGGTCGTTCTTCGCCGCCCACACGTTCAAGCCCATCTCCGCGCCCAGCATCAACAGATTGGCCTGGATCGTCAGATGCTCCGAAGGTTGTTTGTCGGCGGTCTCCGGGGCAGGCGTCTCGGCGTCCTCGTCGCCCTCATCCTCCTCGTTGTCAGGGACGGTGACCACGGTCTGCACCATCTTTTTACCGATCTGCTGCTCGGCCAGATAGAAGGGCTTACGCTGGAGCTTGGCCTGGCTGACGGGACGCCTCTCCGGGTGCGCTTGGGCCTGTTCCAAGAGCCCCAGGATTACGGCGGCATCCTCCGGGGATTGGAAGCGGTTCGGGCTACCGCGCAAAAAGGCCTTGAACTTGCCGGCATCCTGGTCATTGACGTAGAACGAGGTCAAGCCTTTGAGGTGGGCCATCGGCACCCCGGTTTCTGGGTCCAGGAGGATCAGCGGCTTGACCTCGAATTGCACCGGGAAGGACATCTGCGACCAGATGACGTGCTTTTCCTGGCTGGGGCCGCGCACCTCCACCGCGCCGACCCACCGCATCACCCCCGTCAGGTAGCAGAGAAAGACATCCCCCGGCTGGATCTTGGCCGCCAGCTTTTGGCGTGACGCCCGAAATCCGCTGATCGTCGCCCCCGCCGCGCGGAATTCCTTCCAGGTCGTCCCCGTGAACAGGTTCAGCCAGTAAGTCTTAGGTGAGCTTGCCATGATGCCGTCTTCTCGCGCCGGGTATTCTTCGAGTGCGGTATATTGACCGTCCCGCCGCTGCTTGACCAACGGCGTGGGGCCTGAGCGCGGTCCAAACCGCACCCCATCTTAACGGACCTGACGTGACCCCCGACCAATTCATCACCAAGTGGCAGGGCCTGACCCTGACGGAGCGCGCCTCCGCCCAAGAGCATTTCCTCGACCTGTGCCGCCTGCTGGGTGAGCCAACCCCGGCCGAGGCCGACCCCAAGGGGGAGTGGTACGCCTTCGAAAAGGGCGCGCGCAAGGCGGGTGGCGGCGACGGCTGGGCCGATGTCTGGCGGCGCGGCTGCTTTGGCTGGGAGTACAAGGGACCCGGCAAGGAGCTCACGGGGGCCTTCCGGCAGTTGCAACTCTACACCCCGGCCCTGGAGTACCCGCCGCTCCTGATCGTCTCCGATATTCAGACGATCGAAATTCAGACCTCCTGATCTCGTCCCACGGCGTTACGCCAACCCCAGAGTGGTGCTGCCCGCATAACCCAATGATTTTGTTTCAGAAGGTTGGCGTTGCGCCTGGCGCCAGCTTGTCTCCC
>JBGAUK010000161.1:0-1477 GCA_044228695.1 Chromatiaceae bacterium
TTAACCTCAAAGCGGGTGCCACCCCGGCCGCATGAGACCCTGGGGTCTGACACCCAACCCACACTAAACGGAACAGACCCAATTGCTGCTCGATTTTCGCCGCCTGCTTCAATTCCTCGATTCTTGCCGCCAACTGTTCTTTTGCTTCCTCATTCTTCAGTAGCTATAGCCGGTTAATGTGATATCTGGACATTTCTATTTATGAAGCATACTGGGTTTCTGGCAGAGAAAAAACGACTTCACGCGATCTACCTTGCGTTGTAACGATTTTAATGCTGAGTGCAATTTTTTCTTCAAATTTAATTTAGAGGCTGTCCAAAAACAACTTTTAGGCTGAAAATTCACAATTACTCAATTTGTATTGGATTTGGTTATCAGTGATCTGCCTTAACAGGAGACGTGCGGAAGCGCAGTAGACCTGTGATTCACTCGCTAGGGGATTGCGTTCGTAATCTTTACTCAAGCGGCGCGAACGGCCGAGCCAGGCAAACGTTCTTTCGACGACCCAGCGCCGCGGCAGGACATGAAAACCTTTAGCCCTTTTTTTCTTCTTGACCACTTCCAGGTCACCGTCGAACCGCTCTTTTACCCACTCAGAAAACGCTTGGCCAGTATACCCACCATCCGCCCAAATCTTTTTAACGGTATCTAGACGCGAAAATAATTTCTGGATCACCCGGCGAGCCGCCTTGCCATCAAAAATATTCGCCGCATGCACCATCACGATAATCACACAACCTATTGTATCTACTATAATATGACGCTTACGCCCTTTGATCAGCTTGCCGCCATCAAACCCAATTTCCGCCACGGTCTCGGGTGTTCCCTTCGCGCTCTGACTATCCATGATGGCGCCGGATGGCTCGGGGTTGCGGCTTTTTTTTAGACGGAGTTCTTGACGTAACGCCGTATTGATTTTTTCAAAAGTTCCCTGGCGCGTCCACTTATTATAATAATAGTTGACGAGCTTGTAATCTGGAAAATTATTTGGCAAATAACGCCAAGGACAGCCTGTTTTATTTAAATAGTAAATAGCATTAAGTATCTCCCGTAGGTCTGATTTTCTTGGGCGCCCAGTGGTATAAGGGTCAGCTTCAGTGATGATTGAGCTAACGATTTCCCACTCGGCATCAGTGAGGTCACTAGGATAATTAATCGAGCGAGCAGGAGTGTCGTTTTTCATGATTTATCTACAAAAAGCGTCATAAATATTTTTGAAGGCGGCACTCTACCATAACTAGTACATATAAATCAATAGGATAGTTCCTAGTCAGCCTCTTAACAGGAGACGTGCGGAAGCGCAGTAGACCTGTGATTCACTCGATCGGGGATTGCGTTCGTAATCTTTACTCAAGCGGCGCGAACGGCCGAGCCAGGCAAACGTTCTTTCGACGACCCATCGCCGCGGCAGGACATGAAAACCTTTAGCCCTTTTTTTCTTCTTGACCACTTCCAGGTCACCGTCGAACCGCTCTTT
>JBGAUK010000162.1:0-1448 GCA_044228695.1 Chromatiaceae bacterium
ATCCGGCGCCGAGAGCACCAGTACGGTGTTGGTCTGATTGCCATCCAGGACGGTATTGACCGGATCAAGTGTGCGATCCACGCAACCGACGGTGTAACCGCCCAGCACAGACAGCGCCTGGGCTTCGGTTCTGGCATAGACGAAATTGCCGACATAGGTGCCTTGGACGATCCGGACCTCGTCATCCTGGGCGTTGGCGGCGGCGGTCGTGAGGCTGCTTTGTAAGCCCACGGCGGTATCGACACAAAATACTCCGGCCAGCGCGGGCTGGGCGATACCCAGCAGCAGTGCGGCCATTGACAAACGGGGCTGATTACGAAACATTCTCATCACGGCGGGATCTCCGGAAGTTGCACTAGGGTTTCCTGTCCCCAACTCCGCTGCTAGCCGGGTCCGAGGATGGAGCACATGGATCTATCCCGAAGCTAACCCCCCCTTGCCCAGCCGTCTACACACCTTTCGTGTTCAAATGCAACCAAAAACGACATTTTGACCGCTTTCTTCACTAGAATCAGCAACCTGATTTTTTGCAATCTATTTCAGAAACCGCGAAAAAGTTGCTCTAGGTCAATCTGGGTATCATGTCCCGAGGTCCTTCACCCCCCTCGAGTACAGTTTAGGGGTCCACCTCATGAGAAGACCTGAAAGATGAAGATCTTCTCAGCAGATCCATCAATACTTATTATTGATGAAGTAGTAGTTCTCGGAAACCTGAGGGATACCCTGAAGAACCTTCCGTCTGACTGTTCTTATTCGCTCTACGAGAAGATGCCCACCACCAGGCCATAGCAAGCCCGGAGTGAAACTGAATGACATGACTGATGGGTTGGGTAGAGGCGCAGTTTCCAGCGCCTTGGTGATGCGGCTTAAGGTCCATAAGGATGTTCTACAGTCCAGGAATCATCCTCGGGGTCATCAGCGCGTCCGGGAGGGAAATTAATGATCAACCTGGCTACCAGGTCCCTGACGATTGGATAAGCGGGATGGGTTTCGGGGAGTTGCTTGAGGTCATGGGGGTGTTTGAATTGCAGCATCAGAGACTCCTCCGGGCAATAAAAAATCCCTCCGAAGCGGGTTATGAGGGGGGGTGTATTTATAAAGAATCGTTTTAGAGATTATTTAGGGGAGTTATAAATGATGCAGTCGAGTCAACTGGAATTCGATTGCATACTTTTTTTAGGGCGGAATGGGCAGAAAAAAAGCCAGAGGGTGAGTCTGGCTTGCAAAAAGGGGTTGGACAGTTGCCAAAATAATACATTTCAAACAAGTCGGTGGCTATGCCCAAATAATCTATTTTAAATCAATGTCTTCGCTATCGCTCGCAGCCTCTACCCCACTTATGCCATCAACATGATCGTAACTCGATCTTCAGCGGACAGTTGTTCGTAGTTCGCACCCATCGTAACAACTTAAAGCGTAGGCATGTTGCCTTTGATCCTAGGCTTCTC
>JBGAUK010000163.1:0-1441 GCA_044228695.1 Chromatiaceae bacterium
CGCGCCCCTGGCCGGCCAAGGCCGACAACGTCCACCACTCCGCCGCTTTCCCCAAGTCCTGGGGCTTGGCGCCGGCCAGACTGACGACCCACGCCTTGGCCGGCGCGGTAATCTCCGGCGCCCGCGGGCGATGGTAGGCGTCTTTCAGCCCCCTCGCTACCCCGGCCGCCAAGGCCTTGTCGAGACACTGGTAGCGTGTGGGCCGACTGAGCCCCAGTTGGCGCTGAATGGCGCTGATCGACAACCCTTCAGCATCGCGCCGCCGCCGCGCCCGTTCCACCTCACGCACCGGCGCCGGGCGCGAGGCCGCCCGTTCCGTCAACCACACCCGCGGTGCTTCGCTTAACACCAGCGGGGCGCGCTGCGTCGTTTTTGCCATAGGCCTCACCGTGACAAAATCGGGCGTAGTGATGGCAATGATGATAATCTATTTTTGTAAGTATTTTAATGAAACGGACTAGGTCGTGTTGACATTCACGCCAGCCAGATGAGGGCGAGTGCGATGGACAGCATGGCCACGTAGCGCACGTCGAGCTTTTCGTAGCGCGTGGCGATGCGCCTGAAGTGTTTGATGCGATTGAAGAACCGTTCGACTAAGTTGCGCGCTTGGTACTCATGGGCGTCAAACTCGCGCGGATAGTGGTTACCAGCGCGCGCGGGGATATTGGCCTGGCCGTGACGGGCATGAATCCCGTCGATCAGCTGCGGGGAGTCATACCCCTTATCGGCGACGACCTGCTGGATGGGCAGGTTCTCGAGCAACGGCTCGGCTTGGGTGACATCGTGCACCTGCCCAGCCGTCAGGAGGCATCGCACCGGGTTGCCCAGGGCATCGACGGCCGCGTGGATCTTGGTACTCAAGCCACCGCGCGAGTGCCCAATCGCTTGGGGGCGTTTTTTTCGCGTGTGGGTCGGGTGGGAAGGAGGCGTATCAGGGGCGGGAAACCCGTTAGGGATGTTCAACTTTACCCACATCTTCTCAGAGAGGGACGCTACAAGTATCAGGAGGCGGCTCTACAAGTGGCGTGACCTACGGGAGGGGTGAAGCACCACGGGACACGCTACTCTGATTGATCTGGATCAACATTTTGGCAACTTTTGGCAAAGGTTGAAAAAAATCCGGGTGCTGATTCTAGTGAAGAAAGCGGTCAAAATGTCGTAAACGGTCGCGAAACGAGGGGTAGACGGCTAGGCAAGGGAGGTCTAGGCTGCGGGTTGGGCTTCTGAGAAAAATCAGGGTTTCTCAAGGGATCTAGAGATGACCAAGGTTTTCGCGTCTGAAGGAGAGATGGCCTAGCGATGTTTAGGCCTCTGATAAGGTAAGAAATATGCACAACCTATACGAAGCAATTCTCGGCGAGAAAAATCGCATCTACTACCTGACGAAGTTTGAATCATTTGATCAACAAGGCCCAGGTTTAAAGGCAAGTTGGAATTGGTC
>JBGAUK010000164.1:0-1408 GCA_044228695.1 Chromatiaceae bacterium
CTGTGGGCCCTGCGCGACGTCAGCTTCCAGGTCCGCGAGGGCGAGATCCTCGGCATCATCGGTCGCAACGGCGCCGGCAAGAGTACCCTGCTCAAAATCCTCTCGCACTGGATGTATCCTAGAATATACATTCCGCAAACATGAAGACCATCCTGACCACCACCGTCTTCGATGCCTGGTACCAATCCTTGCGCGATCGCCAAGCGGCCCGGCGGATTCAAGTTCGGATCGATCGAGCCGAGGACGGCAACTTCGGCGACTGCCAGCCGGTGGGTGAAGGTGTGTCAGAAATGCGCATCCATCATGGGCCGGGGTATCGAGTGTATTTCATGCAACGTGGGCTTGAAATCGTCATTCTGTTGGCTGGCGGCGACAAATCCACGCAGCGGCAAGACATCGATGCCGCCCTAAGGCTGGCAAGACAACTCAAGGAGGCCAACCAATGAGCACCCTCAAACTCCGCAAATGGGATAGTGCCGAACACCTCAAGACCGAGGCGGACATGGCCGACTATCTCGACACCTGCTTCCAGGAAGCCGGCCATGATGCCGCCTTCATTGCCAAGGCGCTTGGTCATATCGCTCGCGCCAGAGGGATGAACCAACTGGCGCGCGACACCGGCCTGGAGCGCGAAAGCCTCGACCAAGCCCTCTCGGGCGAAGGCAACCCCAGCTTCGCCACCATCCTCAAAGTGATCTCAGCGTTGGGAATTCAATTGCATACTCAAGACCAGCCTCACCGATCGTGATTGCCTGTAACGCGGAATCATCCAACTCAAATGCGGCATGAAGAAGGCCGAGATCGACCGCAAGCTGGCTGGGATCATCGACCCGACCTATGTGGACTGGATCAAACGCGAGGCGCGCATGACTTGGCATGGGGACCTGCGCCGCGGACTCGCGGGGGTGCGCAAGGTCGGCGGCGCCCTGCGGCGCCTCAAGCTCGACCCGCCGCCACCCTGGAGGCCTATTGCGCCTATCTCTGCCTGCGGCCCATCGAGAATCTGCAGAAGGATCATCGAGGACAGCGCACGGGGGTGAGCTAAACTTTTAAGGTGGATGAGATATTCAGCATTGCCTCCCATTGATGGTTCAGCCATGCTGAAGTCAGCGTTCTTGATTTAACTGACGAATGGATTGTTATGTCCCTCCAGACGGCCCCTGAAGCCATACCATCCGTGTTCGCACGCGAAGTCCGCAACAGGCTGGGCGCGCACCTCAAGGAACTGCGCCTTTTTGGTTCACGTGCTCGCGTCGACGCTCGCGTAAATTCCGACGGTGCGGTTGACCGGGAGCGAGCGGCTGAAATCGCCGACGCTCGCGGATGTTGCGCGTAGACTTGTGCCACCGATCGCCGTCAAGGGCCTCCGTGCCTTGCGAGTGCGTTCGAGCATTCCGGCTAAGCCCTT
>JBGAUK010000165.1:0-1407 GCA_044228695.1 Chromatiaceae bacterium
GTCGCCCCAGGCGATGTGCCGGTCTTCCTGGCCGGCGAACTCGAAATTCACATCGGATAAACCCTCATGAACCCCGGCATGCTCACCCCCAAGGCCATCCTCCAACCGCGCGTATCCAACGGCTTTACCACCTTTTGCAGCATCGATGGCCTGGGCAGCCGGGTCGCGGTCGGCTGGGACACCGGCAACATGCGCGGCGTCAATACCTTCGTCCTCATGAACAACAGTTATTGGGACGAGGTTCAAGACATCTCGCTCACCACCGAGCTCGACGGCGAATTGAACGCCATCGCCCTGAGCGGCGATGGCAAGCGCTTGGCGGTGGGGGACTGTTACAACGTCCTCCCCTCCGGCTGCGTCAAAATCTTCGAGTTCAATGCCGACGACTCGATCATCACCAAAAAAGCCACCCTCACCCCCACGGGCGGGGCCGACGGTTGGTATTTCGGGCGGTCCTGCTGCTTCAACCAGGCCGGCACCCGCCTCTATGTCGGCGCCACGGGCTACGACAACGACACCGGCGCCGTCTTCGTCTTCGACCTGGTCGGCACCACCTGGACCCAGACCGCCATCATCACCCTGCCCGGGACCGATGCCCTCGGTTCGGCGGTGGCGATCAATGGGGATGAAACCCTCCTGGCCATCGGCGCCGAGGAAACCAGCTACTACGCGGGCCGGGTCTATGTCCTGGCCAAGGATGGCGGTGGCGTCTTCCAATTGCGCGACACCATCAACCCCATCAACGAATGGACCGGCCAGTTTGGCGCGGGCGTGGCCCTGAATCCGGCCGGCAACCGCCTCTATGTCGGCGCCCCCACGGCCAGCCCCTGGGTTCAGCGCCAGGGGGCGATTCTCTCCTGGGCCTATGCCAACGGCACCTGGACCCAAACCCAGGCCACCACCCGCGGCAATGCCTGGAGCTGGCAGAACCTGGGCCTCAACCTCGCGATGTCCGGCAACGGCCAGGCCCTGGTCAGCGGTCTCCAGGCGGACGCCATCTTCTACAAGGCGTGGCAATACCGGGTATCCGGCACCGTCACCGGCGATGACAACCTGCCCGCCCAGCGCGAGGTACGCGTCCACCACAAGAACACCGGCGAGCTGGTGGACCTCGGCTTTAGCGGACCCACGGGCCTCTTCAGCCTGGCCACCTACAACAACGAGGCCCATTACATCACCTGCGGGGACAACGCGGCGGGCGTGGCCTATAACACCCTCATCTTTGACGGGGTGATCCCGCAATGAGCTACACCGCACCCCCCGGCTACGCCCTGAGCTTCAGCTTTACGGGTCTCTCCGCCTACACCCCGCCCCCGGGCGGGGGGATCGCCTTCAGCTTTATGGCCACCGTTGCCACCCCGGGCGGGTTGGCGCTGGCGGCGCAAGCGGCTCTAGGCGTCATCGGCC
>JBGAUK010000166.1:0-1404 GCA_044228695.1 Chromatiaceae bacterium
GTTCGGCATCCTGGTGATCGCCGCCGAGCAGCTCTTGCGCCTGCTCCGTTAGCCCTCACGCCTTGCGAAGCAGGGGGCGACGCCATCCGGCGGCGTTTCCCTATGGCTGAAAAACCGGATAACGCCATGCCGCCAGCGTAGAAGAGGACCGAGCCAAACTGAAAGGGGCTAAATCAGCCGTTTTTGCCCCTCACCTACCTGGGGCTCAAATGCCACCGGCAATTTTGCAATTGGCTCACTTTTTTTTGTATTTTTTTTCTATCTCGAAACAGCATTCTGGAAATTTTTTCCTGTCTGCTGGATTATTGTAAATTGCGCATTTTTCTAGCTGCTCTTTTTTCATCTTAAGGTATTCATATTTAGAAATACCAAGATTTTCAGCGAGTTTAGCATTCCTTGCCTCTTCGTAATATGGATCGTCTTCGTTTAAATTAAACTCTTGTAATTCTTTATTTGTTAGATAGCGGACACTTCCTGAAGGAATGCGAAACATTAAATCATAAAGCGAAACAGGCACGTTGACCTCTGTCAAATAACCCTTAACTAATTTTTCTAATCGATTATATTCATTTTTTTGATCCACTATCGTGATATTTTTATCTTCTGCCAAAAAGGGACGATGTATTCCAATTACCGCACTATCTAAAACCAATCTACTCAATCCGCCAGCAAGTATCAAAACACAGGAACTGATACACTCCTTATCGACTATGAGCATGGGGGCTAAATCCTTAAACGTTCTGATTTGCCTTCCTATATTAACTGCGGCATCGACAGAACCACCTATACTATCTAACACTATGACCATTGGTCTTTCATTATTAGTTATGATCTTATTAAATGTAATCGCATCATCATCTCGTATGATTCCCGATATATAAATAGATACAGACTTTGAGGAGTAGCTATCTGTAGAGATATCGGCCCTCACATCAGGAAAAGTCGCGCTTGAGTATAAAATGAAAAAACAAAATACTAGATATGCATATTTTCTCATAGCCAAATACCCATTATTCTTTTGAATTCACAAACAATATCTACAGGACAGAGTCTATTAACAACCCGAACAACCGTATCTTGTGTTGGACCTAACTTCAATGCGTCCTGTTATGGTGTCACCATATACGACCTTGTCTATTTGACTCTTCAGCGTTTCCGCCTGGTGCAGCATACATACACGAGCAGAAGATAGGGCCGCGACGTTGCTGTCTATCGTTGTGGCTGCTTTTGACAACGGCTCTCGATTCTCAGTAATGGTTGATCGTTTTGTGCGGAACGTGTAGGTGGCAAGGTTCTCTTCGGGAGTTGGGAAGCGCAGCTGGTCTCTTGGAACAAACCAAAGAAGCGATCCCATTCTTGAGCAGATAGAGCAATTACAGTCTGCTACTTGGGTAAGCTCGCCAT
>JBGAUK010000167.1:0-669 GCA_044228695.1 Chromatiaceae bacterium
CCCCAAGATGATCCACGCCGTCTTCGCCGACGCCTGCACCGGCTGCGAGAAATGTTTCGAGGTCTGTCCCACCGAGTGCATCGAGATGCGCCCGGTGACCGCGACCCTGTACACCTGGTACTGGCCCAACCCCGCACTGGCGGCCTAAGCAGCGGATCGACAACGGCGAACCCAAGATGAAACTCTTCAAGATCCGCGGCGGCGTGCACCCCCAGGACCGCAAGGGGCTCTCGGCCCACCTGGCCATCGAGGACCTGCCCCTGCCGCCGCTGCTGCACGTGCCCATGCAGCAGCACATCGGCGCCTTGGCTATCCCCGCGGTGCGTCGAGGAGAACGGGTGGCCAAGGGTCAACTGCTGGCCTACAGCCAGGGCATGGTGTCGGCCCCGGTGCATGCCCCGACTTCCGGGCGGGTCATGGGCATCGGCAGCTATCCGGCGCACCACGCCTCCGGGCTGTCGGTGCGCACCATCACCCTGCAGCCGGACGGCGAAGACCGCTGGTCGCCGGACTTGGAGGGTGTGCCAGACCCCTTCGCCCTGGAGTCGGACGAGATCGCGGCGCGGGTCTCCGCGGCCGGGATCGTCGGCATGGGCGGGGCCACCTTCCCCTCGGCGATCAAGCTCAACCTACGCAAGCGCTACGAGCTGCACACCCTGTTGATCAACG
>JBGAUK010000167.1:679-1045 GCA_044228695.1 Chromatiaceae bacterium
CGAGCCCTACCTAACTTGCGACGACCGTCTGATGCGCGAACAGGCCGACCAGGTACTGGACGGGGTGCGCATCATGGCCCACGCCTTGGGCGTGGAGCGGGTGCTGATTGCCATCGAGAACAACAAGCCCGAGGCCCAGGCGGCGATGTCGGGGGCGATCGAGCGGCTGGCGCGTACCGCGCCCCACGACAACATTCCCGCGGAGGGAACACGGGCCCAGCCAAAGATCGACGTGGCCAAACTGCCGACTCGCTACCCCATGGGCTCGGAAAAGCACCTGGTACAGGCGCTCACCGGGCGCGAGACCCCGGCCCGCGGCCTCACCGCCGACATCGGCGTGGTGGTCCATAACCCGGCCACCGCCTT
>JBGAUK010000167.1:1055-1303 GCA_044228695.1 Chromatiaceae bacterium
GGTGTCGCGAGTGGTCACGGTCACCGGCGGGGCCATTGCCAATCCGAAGAATCTGCGTGTCCCCTTGGGGACGCCCGTCAGCGCCCTGATCGATCACTGCGGCGGCTTCAAGGACGAACCCGTGCGGCTGGTCAGCGGCGGGCCCATGATGGGCCAGCCCCTGCCAAGCACCCGGGTGCCGGTGGTCAAGGGCAGCAACGGCGTTCTGGCCCTGAGCGCCGCCGAGGTCTTCGCCCGCGACCCCATGC
>JBGAUK010000168.1:0-1273 GCA_044228695.1 Chromatiaceae bacterium
GGTCGTGCTGCTCCGGGAGGGCCGCGAGCTGCCTTACACCACCTACCGCAAGGGGGAGCAACCGCCGCCGGTCGCGGACGAGAAAACCCTCAACGAGCGGGTCGATGGCGCGCTTGACAAGCAACAACGGCCGCGTACCAAGCCGGCCCTCGATCACCCGTGGCGCCAGGCCGTGGCGAGGGCAGCCGCACGCACCGCCACCTCATCCGCCACCCCCTGACCCCGCCCAGCCGGCGTATTCCCTCTGTTCTACCCCTCCCTAGCCGCTAACAGGGGACATCTCTATTTTGGACGGAAGGGGACATTTCTACTTTGGGTTGATACTGAGCCATAGCCCCTCATAGCTCCGGCACATCCTCATAAATGAGATCCAGCGGCAGTTCGAACCCCGGGCAGTCCAGCCGGACCTGGCCCGCGCGGCAGGTGTCCAGGACCCACTCCTCCTGGCGGGGGAACATCTGGACCTCGCGGCGGGCTTGGGAAACGAGCAGGTACTCCCGCATACTGGGGAGGGTTTGGTAAGCGAAGCGTTTTTCGCGGCTATCCAGGCGCGCGGTGGAATCGGACAGCACCTCGACCAGCAGGCAGGGTTTGCTGCGGTAGTAGGTTTCCCGATCGGTCGGGTCGCACGACAGCAGCAGGTCGGGATAGTAGAAGATGTCTTGCTGGCTGATTTTTAGCCGCACCTTCATGTCGTTGGCGAAGAGTTGGCAAGGGGTGCCACGCAGGAGTGGGCGTAGCGCCGCAAAGATATTGGCCATGTCTGCGTTAAGTGTGGCCGCGAGCTATCTGTTCCGCCCCGTGTGATTATATACCCAGAAGAAGCTATCCTTTGTTCCGTGCCCGGGAAGTACTCGAGTACCTGGCCCTAGGGGGAGATGCCGCCCCGGGGGGCACCGCACCGCGGGCCGCCACCCCAGACTGAGACCACACCGATGCCAGTGAACCTGCACCAGAATGCTCGTACCACCCCAGCCATGCGCCGCGAGTTGCGCGCGTCGCCGCTGCCCATTGCTGAATTGGCCCGGCGGTATCACCTCAGTCAGGCCACGGTGCGTAAGTGGCGACGACGGGAGGAATGATGCCGATCGTTCCCACCGCCCGCACCGCCTCATCCCGCCGCGCCATCCCCAGACCAACGGCAGGGTGGAGCGCCGCAACGGGCGCATCAGCGAGGTCCTGGCGACCCGTCGCTGCCGCTCCGGGGAGCACCTGGCGGCGACGCTGCGGTGCTCTGTTGACGTCTATAATCACCACATCCCGCAGCGGGTAC
>JBGAUK010000169.1:0-1248 GCA_044228695.1 Chromatiaceae bacterium
CGCGGTCTTCTTGGGGGACACCATGGGCGAGTTGCCGGTTCTGATCGCGGCGGCGGACGCGGCCTTTATCGGTGGCAGCCTGGTGCCGGTGGGGGGGCACAATCTGCTGGAGGCCGCGGCGGCGGGGGTGCCCGTGGCCATCGGCCCCCATGCCTTCAACTTCGCCCAGATCACGGAGCTGCTGGTTCAGGAAGGCGCGGCGGTGCAGGTACCGGATGCCGATGCCCTGGCCGACGTCATGCTGGACTGGCTGGGTGACGCCGCGACCCGGGCGCGCATGGGCGAAAATGGCCGGCGGGTGGTGGAGCGCAATCGCGGGGCGCTCCAACGCCTCATCGTGCTGGTGGAGACCCTGGACCCGGCGCTTTCCGGTTCATCCGGTTCAAGCCTTGGCGTTTGAGGAGGCGCGCGCGATCCGAACCGCCGCAAGGGTAGGAGGTTGCGATCGCTCAGATCCGGAACCGGGCAAACAACTCCCGCCGGGACACCTCTTTCTGCAAGGAACAGTCCCGCCGGGCCTTCTCCATCTTCTCATCGCGGGTACGAATAACCTGACCCCAGGCCTCGAAGACGGCTTCGGCGTCCGGGTAGGTCTCCATGTCCAGGCAAAGGGGCTGGAGAAGAAAGTGGCCCAGATCTCGATGGTAGTTCAGATGAGCTTGCTGGGACTGGCCGAGGAGTGAGAAGAGGATACGGGGACCTAAGACCTGGTAGGGGGCTCCTTCTCGCTCCGGCGCGGACCAGCCGCCCGGCAGGGCGAGGGGCGGGGAGCGGTCGGGAAAGAGCAGGCGCGCCAGCATCCAGGGGGTGAGCAGCAGCAGGACTCGCCAGTCCTCGATCCGGCGCAGGGCCCGCTGCTGGATCTCGAGATGGTGATTCAGAAAAGGATCGCCTTGGAACTGCTCGCGCAAAATGGCTTGGTGAACCTCCAGTACCGCCGCGGATAGGGCGGCGTCCTCCCCAAGCTCCGGCGGGCACGGCGACCAGGGGGCGTCAGGCAAGTTCCACCTCCCCACCACCTAGCTCCGCCAGCCGTGCCCCCAGCAGGCGGTAGAGTGCAAACTCGCCATGGCTCTGGAGATCGCGCGCGAAGCGGGGGAGCCAGCGGTCAAGATGCGCGCCCCATAACTCTTCAATCATCTCCTCCGCATCTCCCCGCTCTTCAAGCAAAGCCAGGCATTCGAGTAAGGTGCCCAGGTAATCGGCGGGCGCCAGCCTGGCCCCCAGGCCCGCCCGGCGGTAGAGGGC
>JBGAUK010000016.1:0-41485 GCA_044228695.1 Chromatiaceae bacterium
ACCGCGGGGCTGGCGCGGGGGATAGCGCCCCGGCGGCCAGGTCGTTACAGGGGGCGCTCAAGGGCTGTGGCGCGGCGCGGACCGACGCCGAGCATCAAGGCTGGGCCGAGCCGATCACCCTCTTCCAGAAAATCCAGTTGGCAGGCAACTGGTCCAAGGCTACGGCCATTCACAACAGTGATCGCCAGGCTTAGAGCATCTGGTAGCAGATGTGCCCCGGTTCGATTTTGTACGGTTATCAGGCTGAATGGCTATATGACCCTGGGCGGCATGACCAGCCGCTGGCCCAGGCCGCCGCGCGGTTCCATGAGATCAATGCGGCGGGCGGTGGACTCAGGTGAGAGGTCCAGCCCGGACGATCTGGCGTGGGCTCGATTTCTGGAAGTGGCCCAGGCTCATGTAAGAGATCCAGCCCGGACCCCATCAGCGGCCATCGGCATGAACGGGTTCGCGCTTTGTCGGGATCCCTAGCCGCTCGTCGCGCAGAAGGCCATAGGCCACCCCGACCTGAGCGTACTCGGCGATGGTGGGCTCGGACATGGGCGGCAGAGCGTCCGAGTCGGTGTAACGGCGCAGCACCGGATAGGCGTCCGCGTAGTCCCGTGCATCCTTGGGATGCGGGTTAGCCGGCTGATCGGGCGGGAAGTAGCCGGCATTGACCGCGCGCATCTCGGCCCACAGCGCCGGCAGGTGGAAGTGGGGGCCATGGACGGGGATGCCGCGCAGGGGTTCCGCCACATCATCCATTTTCGATAGCAGGGAGAGGGGGAAGCGGGGCGAACGGGCGCCCAGGCCGGTGATGTAGCTGAGCCCCTGGGGATTGGCGCCCAGCTGAGGCTGGGGGGTGAGCCAGGCCCATTCGCGGTAACGATCCTTGCCAGTGAGATGGTAGGCCTGCAACAGCGGCAGGGTGGATGAGGTCGAGCGGGCAAAGGAGCCCCAGCCCGCCCATTGGATCGCATGATGGGTCGGTGCCCGGAAGGGGTGGGCCTCGGCCTCGCGTATCCGCCAATCCGCGGCGGCCAGGAAGGCCCCCCGCGCCTGCTTATCAAGCACCGGGTCACCCTGTGGATCCGCCGTCATCAGATAGGCCCAGAGGGCCGCCAGCCCCTGATCCTTGAAGGAGACATTGGCGGTGGGATCCACCTTGAGGTCTCGCGCCCGAAGGCGATAGGCATCGGCATAAGCCTGGCGACCCGTGGTGCGATACAGCTCGGCGCTGGCCCAGAGCAGGGCGTCCAAGGCGGAGGTATCGGCATAATCCCCGGCGCGGATGCCGGGCGGGTTCCGGTAGCCCTCGCCCTCGGCGGGCCATTGGGGATGGCTCTGGAGGAAGTCCCAGGCGGCCTCGGCGGCGGCCAGCACCTTGTCGGCGCGTTCGGGGCGATAGTCACGCAGCAGACGGGCATGAATGGCGGCAGCGGCGGCGAAGACGGCCGTCGCGTGGGTGGTCTTCTCGAAGATGAGACGGGGTTCGTCGATGCGGTAAGGCGGTACGCTGTCCCAGGTCGCGCTGGTGATGCGGTAATAGACGCCACCCTCCTCGGGGTCCCGCAGGGTCAGCAGCCAGTCCATGCCCCATTCCAACTCATCGAGGACATCGGGCAGGCCGTTACCGCTCTCGGGGATGCCCAGGTCCCCATCCCGGAAATTCCCCGGCGCGATATCCATGGCCGCGCCGATCTGGTACCAGACGGGCCCGGCGTTGACCACATATTGGCCGAAGTCCCCGGCATCGAACCAGCCCCGGGATACCGGATGGCGGCCCCCCGCGGGCTCGCCGCGACCCAGGGGGCTGGTCCCGACGGCGGCGTGAAAGACGCCGTCGAGCCGGGCCGGTACGCCCCCTTGGGGTCGCTCGTATCCCGCATCGGCCCAGGGGGCGAGGATGGGTGTGGCGTTGCGGCTGTGGTAGAAGAGGCGCATGACGGTCCGATAGACCGGCGCGTAAACCCCGGGCTGGATGTCAAAGGCATCGGAGACGCCGAGACCGGCCACCCGCAGCCGGTAGCGCCCGGGCGTGGTCAGGGCCGAGAAATCCGCCTCATACACGTCATGGCCGCTCCAGGGATCGGCCCCGGCGCGCAGCCGGGCCTCACCGGCGAAGACCGGCTGGCCGCCATGGACATCGACCACCTCGAAGGAGGTGCGATCGAGGGGGAGGGGCCCCAGTGTCCCCAGCCAGTTACCCAGATAGGCGTATTTTTTGGCATGCGGCGCATAGCCCACTTGATTCAGCTGCACCGAGCCCGATCGGTGATCCGGCTGATAGGCGAGGCGCAGGGCGGCGAGGGCCGGGCCCAGGGGGCGGCCATCGGCGCCTTGGGCGCTGGAGACATCCAGCCGATATTCATGGCCTGGCTGGAGCGGGTGGGGGAAAAGGAGGTGCAGGCGGGCCTCGATGATCGGCAGCCGTTTGCCCGTGAGGCCAACCACCTGTTGCTCGCTGCCTGCCCCCGTGGCGCCGACGGGCTCGCGGTACCGCGGATCGGTGGGGCTGGAGAGGCGGTAGCGCTGGGGGTCCGCCGTGACGCGAGTATGATCCAGGCCCTCCAGCCCCAGGCTGATGGCGCGATCGGAACGGGTCTCCAGATAGCGGATCCCGGCGGCGGGCTGGGGCTCGACCTGACTGGCGGCGAGGACCGCCGGGGGCCAGGCCAGGGGCGAGGTGATGCCCACCTCGTCCACCGTCGCGGGCGGCGCGGAGCAGGCCCCGCCCGCCACCAGCCAGAGGCCCATGCCGATCGGTCGGACTCGGCGGCGGAGGCAGGGCCCGAGGGCTGCGGTTCTGGTCATCACTTCGCCGTGGGCGAGAGCGAATTCTGCAGGACGATGCCGGTCTGGAGGGCGGTAATGGTCGGGACTATCTTGTCCAGCATCCGCGCCCAGGTCGCGAGGCCAGTGGCGGGCACGAAGACGATATCGCCGGGTTCCAGTTGCACATCCTGGGCCTGGCCCGCGATGACCTTGTTGTAATCGGCGACGATCAGGGTCGGATTGGCCAGGGAACCGCGGATCACATGGATACGCGAGAGATCCGCATCCTGGGTGAAGCCCTCGGCAATGGCCAAGGTGCGGGACAGGGGCATCTCCTCGCGGAAGGCGAAGAGGTTCGGCAGGTTGACCTCGCCGATGACATAGACCTCCTTGGACAGCCCCGAGGGGATGCTGATGTAATCACCCGACTGGAGTTGCACGTTGAAGCGCATGTCGCCCTGGCGCAACAAGCGCACGAAATCCACGGGCAGCACCTTGCCTTCCCGGGAGACGAAGGCATGGGTGAGATCGGCGAGTTCCACCGAACTCGCCCGATACTGGCCCTTATTCAGGCCACCGGCCTTGGCAACGGCATCCACCAGGCTGACATTGGTCTGGAGCGGATAGACGCCGGGCTTCACCACCTCGCCGGCGATGGTGTAGTTCAGGCTATTGAATTGCTGTACGGCCACGGTCACCTTGGCGGACAGCAGGTACTGACCCAGGCGCTGGGTGAGGTCCGCCGTCAACTCATCCACGGAGCGTCCCTCGGCCAGGACATCCCCTACCAGGGGGAAGGAGATATGGCCATCCGGGCGTACCGGGACATTCTCCATGGTCAGGTCCGGCTCGTCATAGACCGAGATATTGAGAATGTCCGCCTTGCCCAGACGGGGCTTAACGCCCAAGGCCGCGACCATCTGGTTGAGCTCAGCGAGTTGCTGCTCGGTGGTCTTGCGCTGACTGATCACTTGAGGGGGTGGCGGGGTGGCGGCGACGAGCATAGGCGCAGCCTCGGCACCGGGAGCCTCCACTGGTAGCGTCGAGACGCAGCCCCAGAGGAGGGTGCCGATCAGGACACCCGCGAGGAGGCTGGCCAGCAGGGCGGTGGCGAAGGGGTGATGAAGGTCAGGCCGCATGTCCGTTGGCTCCGGCGGGTTGTTCTGGTTGGGCGCGCTTGAAGCGCCAACGACTAGGCTTTTTGGGGCCTTTCGGTCGGCGCTCTTTGGTGTCTTTCGTCCGGGGCTCGAAGATGGGTTTGATGCTCATCAGTTCGGCGGGGATCCCGGTGAGGACCACCGCGCGCAAGTTGACCCCACGCGCCTCCAGGGTGTCAATGATGGTCGCGAAGTCCCCGCGCCGGCTATGGCCGCTACGCAGAACCAGCAGGGCATTGCCGATGACGGCGGCGGCCTCCAGCACCGTCTCCTGAGCCGTCAGGGGGGGGAAATCGAACAGGATATGCCGGCCGGGCCCCGCCAACTGGGCGGTCAATGACTCAAACTGGCGGCTGCCCAGGGCACCCAAGCCCTGATCGTCGGGTGGAAGGGGATCGCCCGCCGCGATCAGGCGTAGCCCCGGGGTGGGGGTGGTGCGCAGGACTGGCGGCCCCCCGCCACGCAGGCTCGCGTATAGGCCCTGGGCGCTGACGTCGAGGCCGAGCAGAGCTGGGGGGCGGGTACCCGTCAGGGTGCGCAGATCGGCATCCACCAGGATGACGGTGCGCTCCTTGAGGGCGAGGGCCAGCGCCAGGTTGAGGGCCACCAGGGAACGCCCCGCCTCCGGCTCCAGGCTGATAACGGCCAGGGTGCGCCAGTCATCCTCGTCAAGCTGACTTTCCACTTCATTGATGAATTTACGAAAGAGGATGGCGATTTCCCGGGCGGGCCGTCGCGGGTCGATCACCCGGTCCTCGCCTTCCGGGACCTGTTGAAACTCCGCGACCAGATCTACCCCGGCGATGTCGGCGGCGTCGCGCCGGCTGCGAACAAAGGGGTCCATAAGTTCCAGCAGCAGGGCCACGAAGAGCCCCGCCCCGATGCCCAGCACGGTACCACCGATCGCCACCAGCTTGCGGCTGGAGGGCAAGGGTTCCAGGGGCGTGGTGGCAGGCTCCAGGATGGCGAAGTTCGACTCATTGCGCTGCACCATCACATGAGCCTCCTCTACCCGGCTCACCAGATTTTTTTCCAGCACCTCGGCCGCCTCGATCCGGGCCCGCAGCATGCGGTATTCCTTCTGTTTTGCGGCGAGCAGGGCGAGCTTGTCCTTCATGCTCTGGGTGGTGCTCTCCAGGGCGGATACCTGGGCCTCGCGTACCTTGATGGCATCGATCATTTCCTGGAGACGCAGGTCGAGGTCCGTGCGCAGGCTGTTGGGCGAATAGGTGTTCTCCGGCGCCGATTCGTCGTTGCTCTCCTTGATCATCTGCTCGAGGACTTCAATGCGCTTTTGGAGCTTGATGACCTTGGGATTCTCGCTGGTATAACGGCTGCGCGCCTCCTGCAACTGCCAGGCGTAATCCGCGAGCCGCTGCTTGAGGGGGCTGCGGTAGATGGTGGAGGTCACGATCATTTCCGGCTGCGCGGCGATCAGGGCCTCCAGCCGGATGCGACCCGCCTCCATGGCCTCCGCCTCGGCCAACTTGGTCTTGTAATCGACGTCGAGGCGGGAGAGATCGCCGATGAGCACCTCGATCTCGGCCTCGAAGTCGGAGATCTTGTTGGTCTCCTTGAACGCCAGGAATTCGGCGTTGATGGCGCGCAGCTTTTCCCGGGCTTCGTCCAGTTGGGCGCTGTAACTGGTGAAGGTCTCCTCGGCATCCTGCCGGCGGATCGTGCGGCTGCGCTCCACGAAGGCGGCAGCCACCTGGTTGGCCAGGGTCGCCGCCGCCTTGGCATTATCCCAGGTGACCTTGATCTGAAAAATATTGGAGTCCTTGCCCACGATGACCTGGATAGCGCCGGCCAGGGTGCGGGGCAACACCTTGATACCGGTGTTTTCCAGGACCTCTTGCAGGGAACTGGGCAGCTTGAGGGTATCGAGCAGGGTCTTGAGGTTGTACTGCTGGGGCTTGTAGGCCTGCCCGGCGCCGAGGCTGAACTGGTCCTGCTGGGTGCGCATGATGATCGCGACCACGGCCTCCCACTTGGAGTGGATCATGGTCATGGCCACCCCCAGAAAACCGGCGCTGATCACCAGGGCGATGCCGGCCACCAGCCATTTGCGATTCCAGATGCCACGCAGGAAGCGCATCAGGTCGAGGCCACCCCGCTTGGCCTTGACGGGCGCCTCTTCCTCGTCGCCGAGACCCGGGAAGCCGGGGAAGGCCGGCTGTGGCGCCGCCTCGGCCGCCGTGTCGCTGGGGGGCGGCGGGGCTGGGGGCAGGGCGTCCCCGATATCCCAGGCCGCCTCGCCCAGGGCGGCGTCCCGGTGGGCGGCCTCCGCCGTCAGGGGATCGAAATCCCCGCCGGCGAGGCGTTGCCGGCTATGGCGCAGGCTAAGTTCGTCGCTCATAGGGCGTCGGCACTGGCCTCGAACAGACCCCCATGCCGACGCAGATCTTTCACCACCGTGGCAATGACGGCCTCGTCGAAGTCACCGAGCCCCTGGTTGCGCACATGCTCCAGCGCGAGCTTGCCGATGCGGTTGATCTCCCGGGGGATGCCCCGGCTGGAGCGGTGCAGCAGGTCCATCGCCTCCGCGGAGAAGGGGAAGCGGCCCTGGTAGCCGGCCACTTCGAGCCGATGCCGCAGATAGGGCTCGATCTCGTCCTGGGTCAGGGCGCCCAGGTGGTAACGCAGGCTGATGCGCTGGTCAACCTGGGGCAACCGCCGTACCCGCTGCCGCAGTTCTGGCTGGCCAATGAGGATGACCGTGAGAAAATTCTGGCGTTCGGAGGCGATATTGGTGAGCCCCTTGAGGGCATCAAGGCTTGCGGGGTCGAGTTGCTGCGCCTCGTCGAGGAGGATCACCAGATGGCGGTCGCGATTGGCCACCAACTCGGTGAGGAGGCGCTTGAAGGTGGAGAGCCGGCTGTAGCGATCGGCCAGGTCGCGGGTCTCGACGCGCTCGCCGCGCATCTGGCTGATGATTTCCAGCAGCAGATCGTCAAACCCCAGCAGGCCATTTTCCACGCTCACCCGCAGGTGCTGTTCACCGCCGAGGCGCGCATGCAGCACGGTGCGTAGCAGGGTCTTGCCGGAGCCAATCTCGCCCGTGAGCAGGCCCATGCCCATGTTGCGGTCCTCGGCCAGGAACAGCAGGCGCGAGAGGGCCTCCGCATGCCCGCTCGAATGAAAAAAATAGCGGGTGTCGCGGGTGTTGTCGAAGGGTTGTTGGGGCGGGTTGGTCTCGCTCAACCCCGCCGCTGTGGAGGTGTCCATGGGTGCGCCGCGTCTGTGCCTGCTTTCGTTGGTCTCGATGGTCGGCTGGGAAACCGCAGTATATGACACCTCGTCTCGCGGTGGTCAGGCCTGGTAGCCAAACCGAGGCCAAGGAACAAGCCCGGAGGGGGTCAGGTCTAGATTTGATACAGACCACAGGCCTGGTAGCCAAACCGGGGTCAGGGAACCAGCCCCCCCGGCGTCGGTCCCCCGGGTCCGGATCATGCTAGACCGCCCCCTTCCCCAACCGCCGCCGGTACCAGGCCTCGGCCGAGAGCCAGGCGGGGGCCTCGAACAGGCCGCCGATGCCCAGGCGCCTCAGGAGCCAGATCACCAGCATGGGCAGCAGGATCCCCACCAGGCACCCGACCAGCAAGTGGACCCATGCCTCCCGCACCCCCAGGAACCGGCCCAGCAGAATCCGGGCCCCGCTGCCGGCGAGGATGTGCATCAGATAGATGCCCATGGAGGCGCCCCCCAGGGCCAGGACCCAGGGCGCCGGCCGGCGGGCGAGCCAGAGGGACAGGCTGGCCACGGCCAGGATGGACATGATCGCCACCAGAAGGGAAGCAACCCCCTTGTCCCCATGCAACAGCCCCAGCTCGACATGGAAGCCATATTGCACCACCAGGAAGCCGAGGATGCCGGCCGCGGCCCAGCGCCCTGGATGCGGGACCAGGCGATCCTTGACGGTATGAAACCAGACCCCCAGGGCGAAGAAGACGAAGTTCTTGACCACATAGTCCGAATGCAGGGCCGAGGGAATACTGGCCTGGAAGACATAGGCCAGGCCCGCGAGGGCCAGCACCCCCAGGATCAGCGCCCGGGTATCCCGGCGATAAAGCAGGATGGCGGTCAGGATCACCAGGAAGAGGGCATAGAGAAACCAGAACTGGGCCCGGGGGTCCCACAGCGACAGCACCTCGGTCAGGGTCACCTGGCCGGTGGTATAGCGGCTGAGCCAGACCTCCGTCACACCCTGGATCAGGGACCAGAGAATGTAGGGGTAGAGGATGGTATCCATCTTGTTGGCAGCCAGGGCCGCCGGGCCGCGCCGGTGCAGGGAATGAAAGAAGAAGATGCCGGACAGAAAGAAAAACAACGGCATGTGGAAGCTATAGATGATGCTGTCCACTCGTTCGTAGAGGGCCACGTCCATGGGGATGCCGGCGTTGAAGACGCCGCGCGCCACATGACCATAGACCACCAGGACGATGCCGATGGCCTTGGCGTAATCGACCCAGGCATCACGCCCGCCCGCGGGAACTACTGCTTGCTTACTTGTCATGGCTTTAACCCACCCGCGCCGTTGGCGCCGCGGGCCAGGCAACCCCCTTGAGGGCCTGGGTCATGGCGGCGTAATACAAGGAGAAGACCAGCCCCAGGGCGAACTGGGTCAGGACCAGGGTCGCCCCGGTGGGGAGGACCAGCGGCGTCACCAGCACCAGCGCCAGCAGCAGGAGCCAGGCGGGAAATCTGGCCATGACCACCGGGATGCGCAGGGCCCCGAGCAGGGGCGGCAGGACCCACATCAAGCCGATGGAGGCCACCCCCACGAAGGGCCACACCCAATAGGTCCCCCAGATACCCTGGGTGTAGTGTCGGATCAGCCAGATCACGCCCATATGGACATAGAGAAAGAGGAGCGAGAATTTACCGAGCCAGAGCAGCGGGGACAAGAAGCGCGCCACGAAGGCCGGGGGCAGCCAACGGGCGACATAGAAGGCTACCGCGGTCAGGAAGAGGGAGAAGAGGAAGTAACCCAGGGTCATGTCCCACCGATTGTCGATCCCCAGTGGCAGACCCAGACCCCATGCCAGGCCCATGGCGAGTAGCGCCGCCCCGGCGAGCCAGAGGTTGTGCCGATTGGGGGACAGGTGGCAGAACATGCCGAGAAAGAAGGGGAACAGCCAGGGGATGATGACGAAATTACCAGGTTCGAGGAAGACATAGGCCAGGTAATCCCTCCACCCGGTATCCGGCAGCGCATCGGTGGCGAGTTTGATGGCAAAGATGGCCCCCGCGGCCCCCAAGTGAAACCAGGGGCCTGGCTGGAGAAAGCGCTGCACCAGATACAGGGTCAGGACGCCCACGGCGATGATCTGGAGGATGTCCATGTCGAAGGGGACCCAGAAGGTGCTGAAGTCCTCCCGGGTCATGGCGGTGAAGCTCAGGCCGAGCAGAAATATCATGGCATAGGTGATCAGGATCCCGGCCACCGGGTACTTACGGGCCTGGAAATTGGCCGTGATCCCGGAGACGGCGAAGAAGAGGATGGGGGTGAAGCTGCCGAGGAAGGTCATTACCTTGGACGGCAGGTCGATCTGGAGCTGGGTATGGGCCAGGACCATGAGTACGCAGGCAACGCCCTTCAACAGATCGAGGGAAAGGTCTCGCACGATAGGGCTCCCCGGAGTGGTGGTTGGGATGGGTGGACTCAGCGCCGCCGAAGGCCGGTGGCGGGCCGGCTCAGGGGGCGGCTGGCGGGTCGTGGCGCCGCGGGCTTGGGCACGCCCTGGCGCTGGGTCATCATCAGATACCACATAGCCAGGCGATTTTTCTTGTCTCGATCCTTTTTCAGCCGCTCGCGCTCCACCCGATCTAGGGAGGTGATAAATCCGGCGAGCATGAAATAGGCAACGGTGATCTGGATGATGCGGAAATTCCACTCCAGCGTGCCGATCAGCCAATTGATGATAAAGGCGGACAGGACCCCGATGGCAAAGACCCGCTCCAGGCTGTCCTGGCGTTTCAGAATGAAGCGCAGGGCAATCCACATAAAGGTCCCAGTCAAGAGGACATAAAGGATGACCCCGATGATGCCCATCTCGGCATAGTGGAGCCAGAAGATATGGTGGGCAATGCCGCGATCCAGGGGCGAGAGGTGCTCGCCATAGGGCATGAAGTTGATGGCATAGGAATAGTTATTGATCCCCACGCCAAAGAAATAATCGTCGCCCATCTGGCCGGAGGAGATGTTGGCGCCGTGACGCGACTCCCCGGACTCTTCGGGCGCAGTTTCAAAGCGTTCGATGATCGGCGGCAGGATGACGGCCAGGGCCGGCAGGGACAGGAGCGCCATGAGGCCAATGGCGGTCAACTTCTTCTTGTTCTTGACGGCCTTTTGCTTAAGAAAAAAACTCATGACGATGATCATGACGAACCCCATGACCATGGTCGCCATGCCGCCACGGGACAGGGTCGCCACGCTGGTGAGGGCTCCCGCCCCCAAGGCGGCCCAATAAATCAGGGTACGCTTGTCAAAGAGCTTCTCGCTGTCCTGCATGAGAACGGCGAAGATGATGAAGTTCAGCATATTCTGGAAGGTGACCAGGCCATTCTGATGAGGGAAGGAGCCCCGAGGCGGAAAGACGCCGCGGGTGTACTTATCCATCAGGACCTGGGTGAAGCTGTAGAAGGTCAGCCCCACCACGCACCAGATAACGAAGCGCAGGTCGTCCTCGCTGCGGATGAAGTTATAGGCGACCCAGAAGGTCGCATAGGCCCGGACCAGCTTGGTGACGCCGAAGAAGGCGAATTGGGGTATCAGGGCCGTGGTGATGGTAAAGGCGGAATAGACGAGGTAGAGCAGCATCCATACCTCGTTGGGATTGCGGGTGTAGATCTTGCGCTTTTGCCAGCGAGGGGCCTTCAGCATCGTCACGATCATGGTGATGGTAAGCCAGTCGGTGACGCCGAACTCGATACCGCGGATGTCGCCACGATAGAGGGTATAGCTGAAGAGGGTCACGTCCACCGGGTTGATGGCCATGAAGAGGATGCCGGCAATGCAGGCGCGGTCCATCCAGGCATGCTTGATCGCCATGGGGATGGCAACGGCCAGGAAGCCGATCGTCATACCCATGAAGATCAAGTGCTTGGCCTGGATCGGCTCCCCAAATAGTTCGGGTGGCAGCGTCAACGGGAATTCCCGAGATATGTTCGGCGCCAGAACGCCATGGCCAGCATTTCGTTAGGAGGGACAGGCATGAGGATGATGGGGTTTGTCAATGACCGAGGTTAAGACCCCTGTTCCTGGGCATGGCTTGCATCCCAGACCTGTCCTGGCGGGTAGGAACCCAGTCGCTGGCCCCGGGGTCAGGGCAAGCTGCCGCGACCTCCCTCACCTTTAGGGCACCTTCCCCATCGCGTCGATTTCCTCCTTGAGTCCACCCCGGCGCAGTAATCCAAAGCTCAGCCCCACCTGGGCGAAATCAGCGACCGTTGGCTCCGACATGGGCGGCAGCCCACGGGCATCGGTATAACGGCGCAGGGCCGGATAGAGTTGCCGTATCACGGCTGGGTCGGTGGGCAGGGACTTGCCGATCAACTCGGGTGGCGAGTAGGCGTTGTTTACCGCGGTCATCTCCTGCCACAGGGCCGGAAGGTGGAAATGGGGGCCGAGGACGGGGAAGCCCCGGATGGGCTCGCCGGGGACCCCGCCCTTGTTGAGTTTGGTGAGGGGGTAGCGAGGCGATCTGGCCCCAAAGCCCGTGAGGTAGCTCAGGGATTGGGGATTGGCGCCCAACTGCGGGTGGGGGCTCTGCCAGGCGCGATCGAGATAATCGGTCTTGCCGGTGAGGCGGTAGGCCTGCAGCAGGGGCAGGGTCGCCCGGGTTGAGTGGGCGAAGGAGCCCCAACCGGCCAGGACGATCGCCTGGTGCGTCGGGGCGCGGAAGGGGTGCTCGTTGGCCTTGCGCACCCGCCAGTCCGCCGCCGCGATCAGGTTGCCGCGAGCCTTGGTCACCGCCGTCGGATCCTTGTCCGAACCCTCGGCGAGCAGGTAGGCCCAGAGCCCGGCCAGGGCGAATTCCTTGAAGCTGACGCCCGCGGTGGGATCCATCTTGACCTGGGGCAGGAGGGCCTCGAAGGCCGTCCGATAGGCCGTCTCACCCGTGGCGCGGTACAACTCGGCGGCGGCCCAGAGGCGATTGTCGCGCACCGAGGCGTCCGCATAGTCGCCGGCGCTCACCCCGGCGGGGTTTTTGTAGAAGGAGCCTTCGGCGGGCCAGTCGGGATGGGTGGCCAGGAAGTCCCAGGCCCGCCGCGCCGCCGCCAGGGCCTCATCGGCGCGCGCCGGTCGATAGGGTCGGATCAGGCGGGCATGCAGGGCAGCAGCAGCGGCAAAGGCGGCGGTGGCATGGCTGGTCTTCTCGGCCAGCAGGCGCGGGGTGGCGATGAGATAGGGCGGAACGCTGTCCCAGGTGCGGCTGGCGACCCGGAACCAGACCCCACCGTCCGCCGGGTCCTGCATCCCAAGCAGCCAGTCCATACCCCAGTCCAGTTCGTCCAGGACATCGGGGATGCCATTGCCGGACTCGGGGATATTCAAATCACCATCCCCAAAGCGCCCCGGGGCCAGATCCAGGGCCGCCCCCACCAGGTACCAGATGGGGGCGGCGTTGGGTACATATTGGCCATAATCGCCAGCATCGAACCAGCCACGACTCACCGGGTGGCGGGCATTGGGGCCTGTATCGGTGGAACTCCCGGCACTCAGGGGGGACCCGGCCACGGCGGCGTGAAAGGCGGCATCCATGGCGGCGGGGACACCGCCCTGGGGCCGCTCATAACCCGACTCGGCCCAAGGCTCTACGACCGGGGTGGCGTTGCGGCTGTGATAGAAGAGGCGCATGACCGCCCGGTAGGGGGCATCGTAGATATCGGCGGCGATGGTGAAGGGGTCGGACACTCCCAGCTCGGATACCCGCAGCCGATAGCGCCCCGGACGGTTCAGGGCGGTAAAGTCCGCCTGATGCACGTCATTGCCGCTCCAGAGGTCCGCGGCGGCGGTGAGGCGTGCCTGGCCGGAGAAAATCACCTCGCCAGAATCCACATCCACCACCTCGAAGCTGGTGGCGTCCAGGGGCAGGGGGCCGGCGCTACCCAGCCAGTTGCCGAGGAAGGCGACCTTGGTCGTGCCCGGGGCATAACCCACCTGATCGACCTGGATGGAGCCCGAGACGCGGGCCGGGTCATAGCGGACCGGGATGGCGTGACAAGCCGCCAGCGGATCGGCGCTGGTGCCCAGGGCGGCGCAGGCGTCCAGCCGATAGTCGATACCGGGCAGCAGAGGGTCGGGGAACAGCAAATGCAGACGGGTCTCCATGAGGGGCTGCTTGGCGACATCAAAACCCACGGCCTGGCGATCGCCACCCACCCGCAGGGCTGCCCGCGGGCTGCCGTAGGCCGGGTCACCCTCGGCGCTGAGGGTATAGGCCGCCGGGTCGCTGGTGGCCAGGGCGAGATCCAGGGTATCAAAGCCCAGCGTCAGGGCCCGCGCCGAGCGGGTCTCCAGATAGCGGGCGGGGCCCTGGGCCAGGGGCTGCAATGAGTGCTGAGGGGCGGTGCCCAGGGAGCCGATGATGCCCCGCTCGGCATAGCCCGGGATCGCCTTGAAGGTGGCGGTGACCGTTTTGGCGGCGCTCATGGCTAGCGTACAGGCCCCAGTACCGGTGCAGGCGCCGCTCCAACCGGTAAACTGGTTGCCAAAGGCAGGGGTAGGGGTTATGGCGATGACCTTGCTGCTGTCAAAGGATGCCGAGCAGGCAAGGCCGCAGTAAATCCCAGGGGGGGCACTGGTTACCGCGCCGCTACCGCTGAGTTTGGTCGTCAAGACAAACTTGGGGAGCAGGTTGAAGGTCGCGGTACAGAGCGTATCGGCCTCCAGGGAAAAGGGGGCACTGCAACTCGTGGGCGTCCAGCCCGCGAAGGCCGAGCCCTCGGTGGCCTTGGCGGTCGGGGTCACCGAGGTGCCAGCCGGAAAGCCGCCCCCGCCGCCGACCTCTCCGTTGCCCGTACCGTTCTTCAGCACGCTGAGCTGATAGGTCATGCCGGACAGGGGCTCGGCCAAGGCGGAGGCCACCAGGCCCGTCGGGGCGACTTCGCCCCGTTTGAAGGCTGGCCAGGATGATCCATCCGCCTTACGGTAGGCCGCGGAACCCACCCGCAGGCTGTCAAGACCGCCGAAATTCGACTCGGCATCATCGAAGAGTTCGACATAGCCACCCCCGCCCGCGCCCAGACTCACAATCACTTCCCCTCGCCGATCCCCGTCAATATCGCCTACGGCTGGACGGGTTTCGCCCAATGCGTCGTTGTACTCGGGCCAATCGACTCCCAATGAGGTCTTGTAGACAAGCGACCCCGAAATATACTGGAATATCTCCAAGTTACCGCCACCGGACCGGCCCAGGCCCAGCACGATTTCCTGCGCGCCATCACCCGTTAGATCACCCAGGGCGGGACGGGTCTCGCCTACCGTCAGGGCGTAGTCTTCCCATGCCAGGTTGCCCGGTATTTCATCACGCCAGGGATCGGCTCCCGCCGCTAGCAGGTCCTCGTCGAAACCCTTTTTTACCAGGAAGGTTCCGCCGCCCTTCTCGCCCAAACCAATGACGACTTCGTTATGCCCATCGCCGTCAATATCGCCGACGGCCGGCCAGGTTTCGCCATTTTCTTTAGCGTATTCGGGCCAATTGATATCCGTCCAACCCACGGCCGCAAGGGATGAACCCGCGAGACGGAATATCTGGATCAAGCCCTCACCACCACGCCCAAGACCCATGAGAATCTCGGCCTTGCCATCACCATCGATATCGCCCACGGCGGGGCGCGTTTCACCGTTCGTGGTGTTGTAGTCAGGTAGGTTGACTTGTCCCCAAAGCAGATGTGAAAAATCATCATCGAGGATCTGGAACTTGCCTCCTGGCATACCGGATTGATCAACGGGCGCGAAGCCAACGACCACCTCGTCCTTACCATCGCCATCGATATCCCCGGTGGCCAAGCGTGCCTCGACATTCGAGGCATGATAGGCTTCCCCGCCCACGGCTACCCTCTGTTCGATTACCCCTTCCCTATCCAGTACTTCGAGTTCGCTACCCGTATCTCTACCAGCCCCCATCCCAAAGATGAATCTGAAGGGCTCTGATTTTACCGGGGTATTTGACGCCGGGACCCTGGCATCCTCTGCCGTGGCGGGAAAGGGAGTCGCGCCTATTAACCCAAGACCAAGCACGAGGCTATAGCAGGCAGTCGAACAGAGTTGGTTTTTCATACTAGCCAGTCCTAAGAATTCCAATCAGCCAAACTATCAGGCACTAATTCCCAACAAGGGCCTTGCCTGTTATGAACCGTCCTATTGGGCAATCGTCCGCAGCAAGGGCGAGGCATCCGGCAGCGTCCCCAGAACCGGCAGCTCCAGGTAACCCGCCATTTGTCGTTCCGACTTGAAGGTCGGATCCAACAACTCAAAAATCGCAATCAGTACCATGACGGCCAGGGATGACAACAAAATAACGAGGGTTGCCGGCAGCAAGCGATCGGCCCGCCACGGAGATCGTTGGGCGACTAGGACCACATCCCCCACTGGGGCGAGAGGGGTTACCGCCGGGCTCATCTTGATGCGAGCCAGGCCATCCTCGATTTTTTTCGTGAGTCGCGCGGTGTAGAAGGCCACCAGGAGGTCACCGACCACCGCATCCTTACCGGTATAGATAATCCTCAAGTCAGTCCCACCGACCAGGGCTAGCGACAGCTCATGGTGCACCAAACGATGGAGGGCCTTTTCATCCCCCAGGTCGCCATGGTTTTCCAGTAGGGTTAATTTGTTCCTTAATCGGGCCAGAGCAAATTCGTCCAGAAAAAGCAGATCGGGGTCGGCCACCAAATCCTGGAGCTTGAGGGTCTCGCGCGGACTATTGGCCGCGGCCACGGGTATATCCGGGGCATAGGGGGACAAAATCCGCGACACCCGATAGGTGACATCGGTCATTGCCGCGAAGAGCAGATAGAGCCCCAGCATCGCCAATACCAGAAACCACCATTTCTTGTGATTGGCGAGCGCGTTACCATACCGTTTCAGGTGGAAGTCCATATTCATGCCCTGCTTGTCCGGTGAGTCATTGCCGGAGGGTGGAGATACCGAGAAACCCCTGTGGCTGCCCCATCGGCTTTTCGATCGATGGGGAGCGCCCCATGAGGGGCCTATCGTCACCCGCTATGTTACTGGGAATGTCCCATCATTTGGCAGTGGGTTGACTCTGATTACCGATCACGCCCAGGAGATGGGCTCCAGCGGTCTCCAGAAGCTTATGCGCCTTCCTGACCTGCTGCTTGGGAGTTGCGGCCGTCAAGACCACCAGCAGGGTGCCATCGACGAGACCTGACAGCATCACCGGGTCCATCATCATCCTGTTTGTGGGGAAAACCGCCGCGCTATCAATAAGGATCAGATCGTAGGCCTTCCTGGCTTGCCCGATCAATCTATCGGGAATCCTGCCCACCAGGTCGCTATGGCTGGCGGAGTCGGCAAAGTCATAGGGCGCGGTCAAAATATCCAGGGAATTGCGACCGGAGGGGCGCACGAGGTCGCCGATCTCGGCATTAAGAATCTCCCCAAGTGAATGACTTTGCTCAATCCCGTAATAAGCGTGCAAGGCCGGGCGATACCAGTTCAAATCCAGTGCGGCCACGCGATATTTGCCACTTTGTGCCGCGGCGGCGGCGAGCGTCGCGGTAAAGAGGCTTTTCCCTTCGCCCTGATTCGCGCTCGTGATCAACACCGTGGCTGGTATATTATTTTTCAGGGCATTTTCCAATGCCCGCAAGGAGCGCTTGACCTCGGCCATTTGCTCTAATACTTGCCGTTTGTTAATTCCTATTGAATACATGGCATTAAATAAGCCACATCAAGAGTGCCCGGCGACCGCGCTTCCGGATGCCCCGGGCGCCTGAAGCGACGCTTGGGCGCCCGGGGCCGCCAGGATTCGATCTCGGCACCCTGGCGCCAAAATGAGCTGCTCGCTCCAAGGCTAATGCTCCTCCTGGTCTTCGGTAGCGCTCTGGGCCGGGTTGTTCATAAAAAACTGGATGCGGGCCGGTAGCGGTGGGGCCCGGAGCCGGTGCTCCTGGCGGGCCTGGCCGGGATAGAGGGGCTCGGCCGAAACCCGGATGAAGCGGGTCTGGCTGTTGTACCAGAGAGGATAGGTGATAGGGGTGCGGCCGATGGACTTTCCCTCCACGTAAATCTCAGCTGTGGTGGGGTTGGAGAGGATCTCCACCAAGGCCTGGTTGGCGCCGGCCGGCACCTCGGCGCAGGCCGCGGGTGGCTGTTCGCAAATACCGATCAGACTATTGCAACGGGCTGCAACGGTGAGACATGTTCGCTGGGGCGGTGCACACCCCGTAGCCAGGAGTGCGAGGGCCAGCCAGGTCCGGAGGCCCCATGCAGTCATACCCTGGCCACCCGCCGCAGTTCTTCCAACACCTCGGCCGCGGCCGTGTCCCAGGAAAAGAGGGGCGCACGCGCCAGGCCCAAGGCCACCAGCCGCTCCCGCAAGGCGGGATCACCCAGGATCTGGCCCAGGGCGGCGGCGATGGCCACCGGATCCTTTGGATCGAACAAGAGTCCGGCGTCACCGACCACCTCCGGGATGCTTGAAACGTCCGAGGCACAGACCGGCGTCCCCGAGGCCATGGCCTCCAGTAGGGGGATACCAAAACCCTCGAAGAGGGAGGGAAAGGCCAGGACGTCCGCCGCCGCATAGAGCACCGGCAGGGTTTCGTTCGGCACGAAACCGGGCCGGATCACGGCGTCCTCGAGCCCGAGTTCCCGAATCCGGGCCTCGATGACCTCAGCCCCACCCCAACGGCTGCCAACAAAGACCAGTTTGTGGGGGAGTCCGGTATCCGCCCTGAGCCGGGCAAAGGCCTCCAGCAGCATGACGTGGTTCTTGCCGGGATGTTCCAGCCGCGCGATGTAGAGGATGAAATCCGGGGGAATGCCCAATTCCCGCCCCACCTGGTCCTTGGCGGCCGCGCGATCCCGGGGGAAGAAGCGGCCGAGGTCGGCCCCGTTATGGCTGACGCGGATCTTGTCCGGGTCCACCTTGGCAAAGTCCTCGAGATCCTTGCGCGTCGAGTGGCTAACGGCAATCACCCGCGTCAGTCGCCGCATCATGCGCGGCAGGATGCGCATCACATAGAAGGTGCGGAAGGCATCGTACTTTTGGGGCACGTGCAACTGGGAGAGATCGTGGATGGTGCCGACGCTGGGCACCCCGTACCACCAGGCCAGGCGTCGATTGCCGGCGGGCATGAAGACGGCGTTGCAGTGATGACGGCGCAGGGCCGCGGGCAACCCAATGAGATGCCAGAAGATGCTGATGACCGGATGGGCGGTCCAGGCCGGGTAGGCGATCACCTCCAGGCGAGGATGCCAGGACTGGATGAGATCCGCGTCCACGCGATCGATAAAGACCACAAACTGGTCATGGGGCGCCAGGTCGGGCAGACGCCCTAGGATGTTGGCCATGTATTGACTAATGCCGGACTTGCCCCCGTCAGCGGCGAAGGCCGAAATGCCGATTCTCATACCACCCCTCCAATATTGTCAGCCGTCGCCGTCCGCGGGCCAGGATCCTATATTGAATGGGGCAGGTCCGGCGCGTAACATGCCGAGGATCAAAATTTTCAGACGATTCGCCATGATTGCGCAGTCCGCCAAGTTCATCAAGCAACTCCTCCAGGGCGACGCCCTCCCGGCCTATGTGCTCTTTCGCGAGCCGGCGGTGGTCATCAGCTACTTCGAGGATTTCGTCAAGCACCGCGACGCCATCCTCGCGGCCCTGAGCGGGTCTAAACCACACCTGCTGTTCCAGTTCGGCTGGCATCGGGAGACCCAGGAGCGCGCCGAGGAGGTGGCGCGGGAGGCGGCGGAAGTCAGCCGCCTGCGCCCCGAGGCGGAGATGATCTTTCTCTGCAATTCCGAGCGCGAGACCGCCCTGATCACCGGCGCCGGCCTGCGGGCCGCCTATTGTCACCAGAATGCCTTCCTCGACGAGGGCCATTATCGAATTTACGACCGGCCCATCAAATACGATGCCATCTACCTGGCCCGCATCACGCCCTTCAAGCGCCATCACCTGGCCCTGGGGATCGCCTCCTTGCGCCTGATCGGTGACCACTCCCCCCAGGAGGCGGCCTATTTCGCCGAGGTGATGCGCCAATTTCCCCATGCAAGCTGGAAGCGCAAGGTCTTCTCCGGCTTCGTCTCCCGGGCCATCGACGAGGCCCATTGCGGGCTCTGCCTGTCGGCGGAAGAGGGGGCCATGTTCGTCAGCGCCGAGTACCTCCTTTCCGGTCGCCCCCTGGTCTCGACGCGCAATCTAGGCGGGCGCGACGCCTTCTTCGAGCCGGCCTATGCCTACACCGCCGAGGACACCGCCGAATCCGTACGCGCGGGGGTCGAGGCCATGAAGGCCTGCGCCCTGACCCCGGCCGAGATCCGCCAAAGGACCATCGAAAAGTTCCAGCCCCATCGCCAACGGCTAATCGCCATCCTCCAGGACATCTGCGACGGGGCTGGAGTAAAGCACGACGCGGCGGCGGAATGGCCCAGCTACTTCACCCACAAATTTGGCCTGCGCTGTTTCAACGGCCCCCGAGTGCGGTTTACTCGCATCCTCAAACGCCGCAGTTAACCGGTCGCCTTGGGCTACATTCGGGAGGGGCCCCAATCATTCTGCCGAGGGAGACCCGGGGCGATACCGCGCTTATACCCCCTCCCGAGCCCGGCTTAGGCGGCTGACGGGAGGGCCGGGTGGCGGTGGGCGGGGGTGTCGACAGCAGGGATGCTGTCGCCAAGCCTACAGGGATGTATTCACGGCGTCCCCCGCCCGCCGTCACCCGGCCCGCAATACCGACAACTCATCTGTGTTGGGTTTAACAGACCAACCCCCCACTGACCGGGGCAAGGGCGGCGCTGGAAAGCTCTTCAAACCGCCTCTGCCAGGATGACCATCAGCCGCTCCAGATATTGGGCAGGCTGAAACTCCGCCCGCACCCGCGCCAGCCCGGCCGCGCCCAAGGCGGCGGCCCGCTCACGATCCCCCAGCAGAGAGGCGATAGCCGCCCCCAAGGCGCCGGTGTCCGCCTCCGGGGCCAGGAGGCCCGTCACCCCATCGGCGAGCCAGTCCGGGATACCGCCCACGGCGAAGGCGACCACCGGCCGCCCCCGGGCCATGGCCTCCACCCCCACCATGCCGAAGGGCTCCGGCCAGCGCGACGGGACGACGCAGACGGCGGCGCGACCATAGTAGGATTCCAGATCCTGATGGGGAACCCAGCCGGCAAAGGTCACCCGCTCGACGATCTTGAGTTCCCCGGCGAGGGCCCGGCAGGCATCCAGATGGTTGCCCGTGCCGACGATGGTGGCATGCCAATCGCCCGGCACCTCGACCAAGGCCTTGAGCAGCAGGTCCACCCCCTTGCCTCGGATCACCTGGCCCACAAAGAGAACCTCCGGCTCCAGTGACGACGGCACGGGCTGGGCGTCGGCCAGGGCCGCGGGTATCGGCGGGACTATAGCCACCCGCTCCGGGTCCAGCCCATTCATTACCAACTCCCGCTCCATCCAGCGGCTGCCCACCATGAGCCGGCGCACCTCGCGGTTGGCCCGAATGGCCGCCTTGACCTCGCCCAGGCCTTTCAGGGCGATGGGGAGGACCGACCCCGGCGCGGCCCGCTGCACGCAGCACAGGTTAAGGTAACAGGCCGACCCCGCCGGCCGGTCGCAGATGCGGCCGGTGAGAGGAAAATACTTGTGGCGGCGCAGGCAGACCAGGTCATGGTCATGGACCATACGAACCGTGGGATAGCGTCGCGCCAGGTCCGCGGCCCGCGCCGGGTACTCGACCTTGTGCAGGAAGAGGATGTCGGGAGCGAAGGCGGCGATGAGGTCGTCGCCGGTCCCGGATTGGGCGAAGGCCGCCAGGTAATTGGCCTGGGGCTGGGGATCGGCGTGCTGCAGCCCCTGGGGCCAGCCCCGTGCCATGAGCCCGCGGGCGGTGTCATGGAGGATCTGCTCCACCCCACCATAGAAGCCGGCCCGCTCGTGGATGTGCAGGACCCGCAATGCGGTACCGGGTGGGAGAGTTGGGTTGGGCATCTGATCTCTGTCCGAATGGCGAGGATTGACCCCGGAATGACAAGTTGTGCGCTACTTACCCGCTTTTCCGCCGACCTCGTTTCCAGAACACTGAACCGGGCGGACCGCCAGCCAGTCCCGACGCTCAATATAACAGCGGTATTGACCCGGACGTTCGTGAAACCAGCGCCCCTGCTCATCCACCCCATAGAGGGTGCGGCGCCCACAGGGGAAAATGACCCGATCACACACACCGATGCCCCCAAGCTGGTGCCGTAGCCCCTCCAGCACCCGATAGTCCGCTTCCGAGGGCATCTCGTAGCCGAGCTCGCTCCAAGGGCTCGGGTGAGTATGGAAACAGGGCAGGACCAAATACTCGGGAGACAGCTGGAGGTAGAGTCCGAGGTCCGAGAAGGCTCCCCCGTCCGTGCCGCGGGTGATCAGGGGGAAGGGCAGGCGACGCCCACGATCGTAAACAAGTTCCAGAGCCAACTCCGAGCCGCTCCGGGCCTGGTAGGCTAAAGCCAGACTGGGACTCAGTGGCCCAACGGCACTGTGGTTGTCGCCGGGTAGGCCGAGGATCAGGTCAGTTAGATCCCGGAAGCGACGAGCGGCCGTGAGCCATTGGTCGCGCTCGCGGAGTATTTTCAGAAAAACCTCCGCCAAGGCCTGGTTCTTACCGGGCAGGTCCATGGCCATGACGCCACGGGCCGCCGCCAACATTGCCTTAAGCATGTGCCTGTTCTACTCCGCTTGAGGTCCAGGCTGGCGGCCAGCATCCACCTTGGGAGTGATCCGGCGGGGAAGGCCGAAACGGGGGACAATACCCTATGACCGAACGCTCGGTGAGCGCCATGTCAGCCTCGTCGCCCTCGCGGCAATTCCCGATAAATAGCGACCAGGCGCGCGGCAATCGCCGACCAGGCATAGTCGCGACGGGCCTTGGCCTGCCCCGCCGCGGCGATGCGCCCGGCAAGTTGCGGATCGCCCAAGACCTGGATCAGCCGCGCGGCCAGGTCCGCCGTGTCGCCCGGTTGAGCGTGAAGGATGTCCTGGCCGTCATGGGTGAAGGAGGGGATGCCGCCGACGCGGGCGGCGACCACCGGCCGGCCGGCGGCCCAGGCCTCCAGGATGACGATGCCGAAGGGCTCGTGCAGGGATGGTAGGCAGAAGACCTCGGCGGCATGGTAGGCCGCCGGGAGCATGGGATCATCTGGGCGCAAGCCGGGAATCAGGGTGACCCGCTCCGTCAGTCCCAGGTCCTTGACCCGGGCGAGCAACCGCTCATGGTAGCCAGCCACGGTCACGGGCCCGATCAGGACCAGGTGGGCCCGCGGGACCTGATCAGCCACGGTGGCCAGGGCCTCCACCAGGCCGATCTGGTTTTTCTGGTAATCGATGCGGCTGACGCAGAGGATGATGCGGCGGTCCGCGGCGATGCCATGGGCGGATCGGAAGCCAACGGCATCCCCTTGGGCGAAGGCATCACAGTCCACGCCGTTGGGCACCAGTTCCACGCGCTGACCAGGGAGCTTGGCCTTAGCCGCGGCGTACTCGTCGCCGCCGACACAGACCACGGCCGCGGCATCCTCCAGCACCCGCCGCGCGCCGAGCAGGGCGCCAAAGACGCGGCCCCACTCGGGGCGGTTCTGAATAGGGGCCAGCATCTGGTCCATCTCACCCTTGGGGACCTCGAAAAAGCCCCCGTGCAGGGTCACCACATAGGGGATGCCCCGCAGCCGGGCGGCGGTACGGACCACGCCCCCGACGCGCTTGCCGGTGTGGGCGTGAATCAGGTCCACCCCCGGCTCGCGCAACAGGCCGAGCAGCAGGGACAGGGAGAGCAGATTACCGCCCTTCTTGTCCATGTCGCGACGGTCATCGGCGGTGAGGCCGAGAAAGGGATAGCTGTAGGGGAAGCGCCGCACCGGCACCCCCTGGACGGTCTCGCGGCGCTGGTTGGACAGGGCCAGGCTGGTGAAGATGGCGGCCTCGTGCCCGGCCTGCTGGAGGGCGCGGCTGGTCTGGAGGATGGTGGTCTCGGTGCCGCCCCATTCTGACACCACGAAACGCCGGGGTACCTGGATGATCTTCATGGCGCCTCCTCCGCGATCTCCGGCGCGCCCGTGCGCCGACCCACCACCCGGGCCGGGACGCCCACCGCGATGGACCAGGGCGGAATGGAGCGGGTCACCACGGCCCCGGCGCCGACGATGCAGCCATGCCCCAGGGTCACCCCTTGGAGAATGACGGCATTGAGGCCAATCCAGACGTCGTCCTCGATCACCACCGGGCCCGTCAGCACGGGCTGATCGTTGATGGGGATGTCGCAACGCTCGGCGGCGTGGGAAACGGTGTTGATGGTGGTGTGCCCGGCAACCAGGACATTCTTGCCGATGGTCACGCCACCATTGCCATAAACCAGGCAAAAGGGGCCGAGCCAGGAGCGCTCGCCCAGGGTGACAAAGCCACGGTTGGCATTGATGACCACGGCATCGTTGATGTTCACCCCCTTGCCGAGGGCGATGCCAGGGTTGGCCTCGGTATTGGCGCGCAGGGCGGCGTTGCGCCCAATGCCGACCCCATCGCCAAGGCGGATGCGCCCAGGATATTGGAGACTGACCCCGGGGTCGATATGACAGTTGCTCCCCAGGGCCCCCAAGCGGAGGCGATACCAGTTCCGCCGCAAGGCCTCGCGGGTCCGACGGACGATGCTCAGCGGTCCCGGCATGATGGCTCCTGTTTAGCTGGGGCTGTGGTGGGGAGGCGGGGGGCTGGGGCGGCCACGCTGCCGTAGCCGGCGCAACTTGCTGGCGATCAGGGCCCGCTCGGCGGGCACCAGGCCAATCCCATAGAAGACCGCGAAATAAACCAGGGCACTGACCGCTCCCTCCAGGAAGATCCAGACGAACCCGGTGATGGGCTGCCACTGGGCCAGAAGCCAGGCCGTCCCCAGGGCCGGGACCAGGGCCGGGAGGGTCGGCCAGATCGCCTGGGTCATAAACCCGACCAACGGCAAGCCTTGATCGCGGCAGGCCCGCGGCACCACCAGGGCGAACTCGACGACCAGGGTGGCGATCAAGGTCCCCAGGGCGATACCGATCAGTCCCAGGAATTGAACCAGGATGATGGACAGGACCAGGTTGAGCAGGGCCGAGCCGCCCATGGCGAAGGCGACGAAGCGGTGCTTGCCGGTCATGCCCAGCACATTGGCGGCGTTCAACTGCACACTCGCGAACAGCATGGCCAGCAGCAGGATGCGCAGCACCGGGACGGACTCCGCAAACTCCTCACCCATCCAGAGCAGCACAAAGGGCTCAGCATAAAAGAGAAGCAGGGCGATAAAGGGGACCGCGATCGCCAGCAGGAAGCGGGTACCGTCCACCAGAATACGGCGGACCGTGGCGGTGTCGCCGGCGCCCTTGGACTGGGACACCAGCGGCATCAGGGCGTTGGAAAACTGCTTGTTGAGCAGATAGGTATATTCGGCAATCTTGGCCCCCACGGCGTAGATGGCCACCGCAGTGAGCGGCAGGAACATCTTGATGACCACCGGGTCCAGGCGCAGGATGATGAGGACCGCCACGTTGGCGATGAAGAAATAGATCGAAAAGCCCAGCAACTCGCGCACCCGGGAGCGGCTGAAGAGCCGCGGCGAGACCGAGAGACCGGGGGTGAGGCGAATGGCCAGGGGCAGCATGACGATGGGCCCCAGGAGCATGGTCACCGCCGTGGCGATGGCCATGCCCATCAGGCCCAGGCCCGCCTCCAGCAGGATCACCACCAGGGCGGCGTTGACCAGGGTCGTCACCAGCTCAATGGCGTTGACCAGATGCATGCGCCCGCTGCCGATGAGGATCGCCTTGATGAGGCTAGCCGGGAAGTTGATGGCCACCACGGTCCCCAGCACCCAGAGGACCAGGGTGAAGGGCCCGGCCTTGTCGGGACTCAAGGCGAACCAGCCGGAGGCAGGACCCGCCAGAATGGCCACCAGGAGGAGGCAGACGAGGCCCAGGGCCCCATAGACCACCAGCAAGGTGGACAGCACCTGATTACGCCCGGCGTGGTCGCCGCTTGCCGTCAACTCGGCGACATATTTCATGGCTGCGGTGGCAAAGCCCAGATCCAGCAAGCCAAAGAGCCCGACCACGGCGAAGACCAGTGACCAGAGCCCGAACAGGTCCAGACCCAGGTGCCCGACCGTGAAGGGGATGAGGAAAAACATCACCGCGATGCCAGCGATGACGCGCAGGTAGTTGCTGGCGATGTTGAGTACCCAACGCATAATCGGCGGCCTGGTTGGTGAGGGGTTCCTAGACGCCGGCTTCGGCGCGCATCAGATGGAAGACGTCGGTGATGACCTTGGGGTCCGTGGGGGGCTCGACATTGGAGAGCAGGGAGGCATCCGAATCGGCGTCGTCCGGGTGGTAGCCGTGCATGCCGGTGATGGGCTTGGTGCCCATGTGGCTCGGCACGATGAGGACGCCGGGATTCGTCAGGAAAATCAGCTCGCCAAATTGGTCGCCCTCGAAGTCGCAGCCCAGCCGCTTCAGCTCTTCCGGGGGGAGGATGCGACCCCCAGGCACCTGTTCCAGCAACTGGGTAATGCGTTCGCGGCTGCCCGCCTGGTGGAACCAGAAACGCCCCATGGTCGAGTCGTAGGTCGCGGTGTAGTCGCGGCCAAAGACCAGGCCGAGGCCCTCCACCTGACTCATCAGGTCTAGGTGGGTATGGATGGTGGCCATGCCGTGATCGGAGCAGATGAAGAGACGCACCTCTTCGTAATGTTCGGCGGCGAGACGCAACACCTCCTTCAGTTGGGTCTCGTACCAGGCCAGCTTGTCATCCACCAGGGGACTGGCCTTGCCGACCTCGTGCAAGAGGGCGTCCATGGCGGCCATGTAGAGGAGGGCGAATTTGATCTTGCCCTGGCTCAGGTCGGCCTTGAGGGCCGCCAGATTGCTCTCCTCCGACTCCCGCCAGTTGGAGACGTGAAACGGCACCCCCGCCTGGGTCAGGTGATCGAAGATGTTCTTGCCCCGATTCATGCCACCCGGGACGAAGAGGTCCTGCTTCTCGCAATAGTCGAACTTGTCGATCTGGTCGAAGGGGATGTTATAGAGCTGGAAGTAGCCCGTGTAGCCATAGGCCCACTTGACCAGCTTGCTGATCAGGTTGCGGACCCGGCCGCGATCCACCAGGGACTTCGGCAGGAAGCCGAGGGGTTTGAGGGGGCGGAAGGGCGAGGTCTTGGGGGAGTAGTAAAAAAAGGACCAGTGACGATGTTCCCGCGGCAGGAGGCCCGTGAGAATCGAGGGGATGCATGCGGAGGAGAAACCGAACACCGAGCGCAGCTTACGCCGCACAGGCAGCTGCGCCTCCATGAAGCGGCGTCCCTTGAGGACTTCCCAGCCGAGGGCATCGATGAAGACGACCATGGATATTTTGGGGGCCTTGTGGTCACTCATGGCAGTCGTCGCCTCTTGGGTTGCGGGGTCGCGGCTTCCTCAGCCAAAGGCGCGCAAGGCGCCGGGTTCGTCATCGAAGATCTGGAAGACCGTGTGCAACCGGGTCAGCTCGAAGAGGGCGCGCACCGTATTACTCATGCCGACGAGCAGAACGTCGCCGTCCCGTTTACGGGCCGCCTGGAGACCGCTGACCAGGACCGCAAGACCACTGGAATCCATGAAGGAGGTATCCGTGAGGTTGAGGACCAGCTTGCCGCTGCCTTGTTCGATGATTTCCTTGAGGGTGGCGCGGGCATCCGCGGCGTCGGCCATCATGAGGCGCTCGGGCAGCTTGATGATATCGACGCCATCTTGGGTACGATGTTCGAGGTTCACTATGTCATTACTCCGGTGGTGCAGCCGTGTCTCGGTCTGGGGTGACGTGACTCTCATCAGGGTCAGGGGTACCCGAGGCCAACCGCGGATACGGGGTTAAGGTAGACGATGGGTGAGGGTCAGCACGTTTTCCTGGGTTTCCCGGGTGTAGCTCACCGAGTCCGTCCACTCGCGAATGATATGCCATCCGCGCCCGGACTCCGCATCGGATCCAGGCATGGGGGAGGCATCCGCCGCCAGGTCGGGCATGGGGTGGCCCTGGTCGCGGATCTCGATGACCACCTCTTTTGGGTTTTTGGTCCAGATGAGATCGATGGGGTGGCCCGTTTCACCGCCATAGGCATGCTCGATGCAGTTGTTCAGGGCCTCGACGGTAGCGCAGGTCAGTTTAAAGGCGGCCATGTCATCCAGACCCGCCTGAGTACACAAACCGAGCAGCCGAGCCTGGAGATCGGCCAGCCCCTCGGGGTCGCTTTGTACCAGGAGATGGATAGGGGCTGAATCCCGCCGTCCTGCCAGATCCGGCGGTCCCTCCCGATGTGTAGGGTCTTCTTGATTCATTGGTTGGCCCTTTTTTGGTTCGTTGGCGGGACCTCGTCCCTAAGGGGGTCGTCTTGCGCGGCCAGGGGTCGTTCGAGAGCCAGCATGGAGATGTCATCCTCGAAGTGAATAGGGCCCCGCCAGGCCCGTAACCGGCGGTCCAGGGCGGTGGCGAGGGGACGGGGCCCGCCTAGCTGGATGGCCTGGGCGAGTGTTTCGCGAAAACGATCGTAGCCGAAGGCCTCCCCGCTGGGGTCGCTGCACTCGGTGATGCCATCGGAGTAGAGGATCAACCGATCGCCGGGGTCCAGGGACAGTTCCTGGGTGTCATAGTCGACGCGGGGAAACATGCCGACGGGCAGGCCGCCCTGACGGAGATACTCGATGGCGCCGTCGTGACGGATCAGGATGGGATAGGGGTGTCCAGCCAAGGCCAGGCGCACCCGGCCGGTATACTTTTCGAGGGTGCCATAGGCGATGGTGGCGTAATTCTGCACCTCCCCATCCCGGTTCGTGAGTTGCCGGTTGAGGTCCGCAAGAAACGTCGCGGGGTCGAGGAAATTGGTGCCCGCGACCCCAGGCCCGCCACCCGGTACCAGGGAGTGGGTCAGGCTCACCGAGAGCAGCGCCGCAGGGACGCCGTGACCGGAGATGTCGAGGTGATAGAAGCCGATGAGCCCCGGGGTCAGCTCAAAAAAATTGAAGCTATCACCGGACACCTGAGCGGCGGGGAGAAATAGCCATTCGGCCCGACAGGGCAAGGTGGCCTGGTCGGTGGTCGGCAGGAGCTGGCGCTGGATACGGGCGGCGATGGCCAGATCCGCCTGTATCTGGTTATAGGCACTGGCGAGTTGGTTGCGCGATTCCTGGAGGTCGTGGTTTTGGTCCGCGAGTCGCTGCTCCAGGGCCAGGATCCGCTCGCCCACCCGCAGCCGCGCCCGCAGAACCTGGGCCTCGAAGGGTTTCGTGACAAAGTCGTCGGCCCCGGCATCCAGTCCTTCCACCAGATCCGCGCTGTCCGAACGGCCCGTCAGGAGGATGATGTAAACATAATGCCCCAGGTCCGTGGCCCGCGCCGCGCGGCAGAGATCCGGCCCGGACATGCCAGGCATCATCCAATCGCTCACCACCAGGCGAATGTCATTTCCCTCCAGGCAGGCCAGGGCTTCCTGACCATCCGCCGCCTCCACGACCTGATAGCCCCAGCGTTGCAACAGGACGCGCAGGTAGAGTCGAAAATCAGCGGCGTCATCGGTAACGAGGACTTTCACGGCATTCCTGGGGTGGTTAGGGGGCTGACCGGCAGGGGCAAGGCCTTACCCTTGAATTGTCCCATTCTGAAACCACGGGTTAGAATGTCAATAATTTCTTGCTGCATCCGACCGCGAATTTCCTTGAAGAAGCCGTTGTCCCGAGGGCGGATTGCCGCGAATCCTGGCCCTCTCCTGGCCATGGCCTTTACCAATCTGGTCTTGCTTTCCCTTCTCGGTGTTTTTTCGTGGCTGAGGGAGCAACCGCTATTCTGGCGTAACATCGGTGGTTGGCCCCTCTGGCTACGGGATCTGGTGTGGCTGCTCTTCTACCCGGTCCTCATGCTGGAGATCGCTTTCTTGCTCACCCTGTCCGCGGGGGTAGCCCGCTGCATCAGTCTGCGCTGCCCCTACCAAGGCCTCGCCATTGTCATCCTGGTGATGCTGTGGGGACTCTGGCTGGTGATCATGATCCTCGTGTTATGGAATAATCTGGAAAATCTTGCTGCTGGGCGACCGTTTCATTGGCATGAGGGTTGATGCCCCCTCTATAGGGCGGCGGGCATCGCCTTTGGCCGGGTTGAGGCGGATCTGGGAAGCTAGATCGGCGAACACGAATGCGCCGATCAGGCACTTGAGGAGGCGCGGCAACGGACGGGGTTGGCCAGTGAGGCCAAGTCACGTTCTGCTTGGTGGCCCCCCGTCTGCCTTGGAGGCTTCACGACCGACCGCAGCAAGCTGCGGTAGATTCTGCTCAATCTCCTCGGTCACGCCAATAAGTTCACCGAGCAGGGCGGGGCAGGGATGCACTATGAAGACCGGGCCCAGGATGGAACACAAGCGGAGTTCGCGATCCAAGGCAAGTCTTACGGCTTGGCGTTGATGGGCCTTCCTATGCCCCTGCCTGGGCAAGGAGACCCTCGCAACACGCCTGGAGAACAGGGGGGGCCGCAACTGGGCCCGGAGTCCGGACTAACGCGGATAACGGTCGTCCAGGTTCGCCGGGCAGAGCACGTCGCGCATGATACCGATCAGATCCAGCAATTGAGGGTTGCGGATGCGGTAGAAGATGCGGTTGGCCTCCTTGCGGGCCACCACGATGTTCTTGTTACGCAACTGCTCCAGATGTTGGGAGATGTTGCTCTGGGAGGTGCCGGTCCGTTCGACGATCTCGCCCACGGACAGCTCCCGGTCGCCCAGGGAACAGATGATCTTCCACCGCAAGGGATGGGCCATGGCCTTGAGGGCATTGGCGGTGAGGGAAGTCTCTTCATCTTCCGGCAGGGTGTTATGGTCTGGCTCGGTCATGGACGGCTCCTAAAGGGGTTCTTGAGCGGCCTGAGCCGCGTCTTCCATATCCTGATCGACACGGACATAGCCCGTCATGTCCTTGGCGATGCAAATGATATCTGCGATACCGCCGTCCGGGTCGCGAACGGCGGTACGGGAAAAGAGGATGGGCACGCGGCGACCGTCGCTGGCGATGAAGCGGGCATCGATCTTGCTTAGGGCCCCGGCGCGGATCAAGGCCTCCAGCCAGAGACCCATGAAGGCGCCAGCCACCTCATCGCCGTCCTCCTCGAAGACATCGCCAATGGACATGCCCCGCAAGTCAGCTTCCCGATAACCGAGCATCCGACAGGCGGCGGGATTGGCGGACTTGATCTCCCCCTGGGGGTTCAGGATCAGGAGGGCCTCGCCCATATAGGCAATGATATTCTCCAGGTACTGTTTGGCCTGAGCCAGTTCGGCGGTGCGCGCGGCCACCTGCCGCTCCAGTTCCTGGTTGAGGGCCCGCTCCTTCTCGATCAGCCGGAAGTAGGTGCTGATCTTGTTGATGAGCTGGTTGTCCTCGATGGGCTTGAGGAGATAATCGACGGCGCCGATGGCGTAGCCGCGCTGCTGAAACTCCTCGGATTTAAAAGCGGCGGTGAGGAAGATGATGGGGATATCGCGGGTGCGCTTGCGCATCTTAAGCAGGGCGGCGGTCTGAAAGCCGTCCATCTCCGGCATCTGCACATCCAGGATGATGAGATCTATGTCAGGATGGTGCAGGGTCAGGTCGATGGCCTGCTGTCCGGAAGTGGCCTCGAGGATGGCCACATCGGTGCGGGCCTCGATCAAGGTCCGCAAGGTGAACAGATTGTGGACATGATCATCAACGATGAGGAGTTTGAAGCCGGAATAGCGGTTCATGCCGTCTCTTGCTTGCTCCGAGGGTCTCCGGCGCCCAGATTGGCGGCGAGAACCGCCGCCAATCGGGACCGCGTCACGGGTTTGGCGACAAAATCATGGGCGCCCGCCTCAAGATAGCTGTCGCGGGCTTTCGTCTCTCCGAACCGACCGATAATAACGAGGGGGAGGGTTCCCGCCGGGGCATCCAGCCGAATAGCCTTAATCGTATCACAGGTATTGGCCACGGACACCATTTCGGCCAAGAGCACTAGGGCGCAGCCGGCCTCATCGCGTAGGGTTTCCCGAGCCTCCTCGGCATCCGCCGCCATCTGGATGCGCAAGCCGAAGGACTCCAGCATCCGCGTCTCCGCCACCAGACTGGCGGCGTCGCTTTCCACCAGCAGTACCCAGCGCCCCTCGTAATCACCGCCCTTGGGGACGGACTCTGGCTTCTCTTCGATCATAGACGGGAGGTTTTGTAGCACGTCCGGTTCGCCCCCGGGAGGCGCCTCCTGCAAGGATCCCGTATCCAACTCCTCCGGCAGACACAGGATGAAGCTGGCGCCGCGCCCCTCCTGGCTATCGACACGAATGCGCCCCCCGAGACGCTTAGCCAGTTCACGGCTGATGGTCAGGCCCAGGCCGGTGCCGCCGAAGCGGCGCCGGGTGGAGCCATCGGCCTGCTGAAAGGCCTCGAAAATAAGAGCATGCTTGTCCGCCGGGATACCGATACCCGTATCGGTCACGCTCAGCAGCAGACCGCCCTGGCTCCCCCGGTCGAGGGTAACAGTGGCGCCGCCCTTCTCGGTAAACTTGACGGCGTTGGCGAGAAAATTCTTGAGAATCTGACGGACCTTGGCGGGATCGCTATAGATCCGCGCCGGGGCCGCCTCCCTCGCGTCCAGGCGCAAGGTGAGGCCCTTGTCGGCGAATTGGGGCGAAACCAGTTCCAGCACTTCCTCGGTCATGAGGCGCGGATCGATCCACTCCAGATTGAGGGTGACCTTACCGGCCTCGATGCGCGAAATATCGAGAATATTATCGATCAGGGCGAGCAAGTCACGCCCGGCGGCGTTAATGACCCGTGCCTGGCGCTGTTGGGGATTGGCAAGCCCCGCCTTGTCGTCTGCCAGCATCTTGGACAACAAGAGGATGGAATTCAGGGGGGTGCGCAGTTCATGGCTGACGTTGGCCAGGAACTCCGACTTGTAGCGGTTGGAACGTTCCAGTTCCAGGGTATGGGCACGGGCGCCCCGCAGATACTCGACATGGGTCTTGGCCAGAGCCGTGAGCTGGTCGCCAAACTCCCGCACCTCTTGCGGCCCACGCCAGGCGAAGTGCACCCCCTCGCCCGACCGCACCACCCGATCCACGCCCGTGGTCAGCTCCCGGCCCATCAACTCCAGGCGGCGGGTGATCCAGCCAGCCATGATGAGTACCGCCAACACCAGGACCAGGATGACGACGCCAACCCGCAGGACCAGGGTGTTGCGGAAGCTGTCTAGGGGCGAGGGGTCCACCGGCCGGCCCACCCACAGGGGCCTAGCATCCTCGGTGACAAACATGGGCACCCAGAAGACCTGAGTGCCCCGTTCGCCCTGCCAGAGCCCGGGCATATGCTGGGTAAAGATCTCCTCCAGGCCCGGAAAGTCGGCGAAGGCCAGGGCCTCGTCGCGCCAGGGTTGGCCGGGGCGCAGATAGCGGCCCCTGTCGGTGACCCAGAAGGTATCGCGATAGAACTGGGCCAGACCGCCCACGTCGATGGTCATGATCACCAGCCCCTCCGGCGCGGACAGGGGGTCCTTGGCGATGGCGCTGAGCAGGCTCAGGCGCATGAGTTGACGGGGGGAGGCGCCCCCGGCATCGGGTTCGATACGGATACGGCTGACCAGCACCTCGCCCGGGGGGATGCGCAGGCCCGCCGCCTCCAGTTCCTCGCTGGGATGGTCCGGGAGCCGGGCCGTCGGCTGCCATTCCTGAGTCTTGGCGTCCCGCTCCAGCCAGAAGCGCTCCTGACCCTCGGCGTCGAGAAAGAGGATCTGCACGATATCCCGCTGCTCGCCCAGGATCTGATTAATCCAGCCCGTGTAGCGAGCCCTGGCCAGGTCGATCTCCTCATCGTTGCCCTGCTCGCCCAGGATAAGCCCCGGCTCCGGCAGCTTGGCCAAGAGACGAATCATCTCATGCCGACTGGCCAAGTGCTGATCCAGGTCCCGGAAGTCCGCTCGCAGATTTTGCAGGTAGGCCTTCTGGTAAAAGAGGGCCACCCGGTCAAGAACCAGCGGCAGGTTGATTGCCGCCGCCATAAGCAGGGGGGTCAGCCCGAAAACCAGGAGAAACAGCAGGATCGAGCCACGGAGCTTCACGTGCTTGAGTTATCCCTGGCTCCTCACAGCTCCTTCAAATACGCCACCATCTGGGCGGCGTGGCCCTTGGGCTTGACGTCGTAGAGGGCCTGGCGTAAGGCACCCAACTTATCAATCAGGAAGGTGGAGCGCACGATCCCCAGGCGTTTCTCGCCCTGACGCTCGCGTTCCTGCCAGACACCGTAGGCCCGACAGACCTCCCCCTCGGTGTCCGCCAACAGCCGCACATTGATGCCATGCTTATCCCGAAAGGCCCCATGACTGACGCAGCTATCCATGCTGATACCGACGACCTCGGCCTCCAGGGCCTCGAATTCCGGCTGCAGATCAGTGAACTCCAAGGCCTCCAGGGTGCAGCCTGGGGTATCGTCCCGGGGGTAGAAGTAGAGAACCAGGTTCTTCTTGCCTTTCAGATTCTCTGAATGGAAGCGGTCCATGTCCGCGTCCGGAAGCGAGAAGGGGGGGGCGGGATCGCCGGGTTGCAGCATTTATGAATACTCCGCTTGGTGGTCGAATCAGCCGTAACCTGGCCGGTCTTGGTCGTGTAATCCGGCCAGGCCCTCGCACCTGTCCGTCTTGGCGCGGACTTGGCCGGAAAGCGGAATTTAGGCAGTGCCGTCGATGGCGTCAACTGGATTCGACGCGGAATGAGCGGCCAGGTTGCCCCAGGCACCTTGCCCAGCCAACCGGAGGCAGGCGATCAGGCCCCCACCCGGCCGTGGCTCCAGGCGCAGATCGATACCGTTGGCCAGCGCCAGTTGGCGGCTGACCGCCAATCCCAGGCCACTGCCGCCCGTGGCGCGGTTGCGTGATTGTTCCAGGCGATAGAAGGGCCGGAAGACGGCCTCGCGCTCCTGCTCGGGGATACCCGGGCCGCGATCCAGGACCTGGATTTCCGGGGGTTGGGCGCAAGCCAAACGCACCTCGACCTCACCCTGGCTGTACCGCAGGGCGTTCTCCATCAAATTACCGACGATGCGCCTCAGGGCCAGGGGATCGACTGGATGGCAACAATCGGACACCGGCTGCCATTTCAGGCGCGGATTAGCCTCGCACAGGTCTCCGAGCAACTTGCCCAGATCCACCCACCGGGGCTCGCCTCGGCCCAGGCTTTTTCCCAGCTCCGCCGCCTCACCGATCAGCCCGTTCATCTCATCCAAGTCCCCTTCCATACGCTCCAGCAGGTCCATTTGCGCCGGGTCGCGGGGCAACATCTCCAGGGCCAGGCGTAGGCGCGTCAGCGGGGTGCGCAAGTCGTGGGAAATGCCGGCCAGGAGCAGGGTGCGATTCGCCAGAAGTTCCCGCACCTGACGGCTCGTCTCGTTGAACTGACGCGCCAGGTTCGCCAGCTCCCGGGGGCCGGTTTCCGGCAGGGGCGTGGGCGAGAAACCCTGAGCGACCTGTTCCGCTGCCTGCGAGAATCGCTCTAGGGGAATGGTGACACGTCGCGCCAGCAGGGCCGCCGAGAGGACGAGGAGGATGAGGGAGACGAAGACCACCAAGGCCAGGCCCTCGAAGGGCCGACTCCCCACCCGCTCCCGCGAGAAGCCAACCCAGACGACCGCGCCTTGAGCGGGCAGACGCACCCAAAACCAGCGTTCGCCATCCTCGAAATTGCTGCCCGCCGCCACCGGTGTCCCGACGCGCTGCCCCAGCGCCAGTTTCAGGCGCTCCATGTAGGGAAAGTAGTAGTCGGTCAGGTCCTGGGGCACCTGACCCGGCGCGAGCAGGCGCAGGCCATGGTCACGGTCGATGCTGGCACGAAAGGCCGCCTGGTGCCCCGGATCAAGGTGGGCCAGGGTGTCAGTGGCCAGGAGCATGAGGGCAGTCAGGTCTTGAGTCGAGCGATCGGCCACGGGGATCAGGGCGAACTGGACCACGGCGGCGAAGGCCACAACAGCGAAGAGTCCAAAGGTCACGACCAGAGTCAGCAAGGCTCGGCTGAAGAGCGACAAACGCATGGTGGCAGGCGGCTAGGGTTCGGCCTGGGGGGTAAAGATGTAGCCCTTACCCCAGACGGTACGGATGTAGATGGGGTGCTTGGTATCGGGCTCGATCTTGGATCGCAGGCGCGCCACCTGAACGTCCATGCTGCGATCGAAGGGGGAACGCTCATACCCCTTCAGCAGATCCAGGAGGCTGTCGCGATTCAGGAGGCGATTAGGCCGGGCCAGAAAGACCTGCAGCAGATCGAATTCACTGCTGGTCAGGGCCAGGGGCTCGCCCTCACGGGTCAATTCACGACGCTTGGCATCGAGCCGGTAGGGACCGAAGACCTCGACCGGTGCCTCGGGATCTTCCCGCGCCGGCGGGTCCGCGGCGGGCTGGCGACGGAGTACGGCACGAATCCGCGCCAAGAGCTCACGGGGGTTAAAAGGCTTGGCCAGATAATCATCGGCGCCCACCTCCAGCCCCACGATGCGGTCAATATCCTCCCCGCGCGCCGACAGCATGACGATCGGCACGCGTGACTCCCGCCGCAGGCGCCGCGCGACCGAGAGACCATCCTCCCCCGGCAGCATGAGGTCGAGGATCACCAGATCCGCCTGGTTCCGAGCCAGCCACTCATCCATGGCGGCACCATCCTCCACCCCGGCCACGGCAAAACCCTCCTGGGTCAGATAGCGGGTCAGAAGGGCGCGAATATGTTGATCGTCGTCCACGACCAGAAGACGGGTGGGGTGATCGGTCATCAGGGCAAGCCAGCTCCTCATACTCACAACGCCGGGGCTGGTTCCCGCTCACCAGCCCGTCGCCATTATCGAAACGCGAATGGCCAGGTCACCGGGGCTGCCAGGACCGGCGCCAGCCGTTACACTTCGTTACAAAATAAGTATATAACGAAATACTGAAGAAATCATTGGGCCTTAGACTCGTGGGGTACCCCCTCTGGGCATCCAGATTCAAAGTGCTTTCAATAACTTTTTATGTAGCGGAGTAGCCAGAATGAGCTTTGACGCCTTGACCATCGGGGGCTTTGTGCTGGCAATGCTGGCCGCAGGCCTACTTATTGGCATCGTGCGGGGGAATGACAAGGCCTCCGAGGTGCGTCGCCGCCTGGCGAAATCCGAAACCTTGCGCTGATCCAGCCAAGGTCTACTCAGTGAGTGATTATCCGGGTGGCCAGGCAAAGACACCCTTTCAATTTACAAGAATTCAGGACCCGCTAGCAATGGCATGCCAGGGACGGGCAACCCTTCGGAGGATCTGAAGGGTCCATAAAAGTTTCTGGGCAGCAAGCCAGTTGGACCGCCAGGTTGGACACACCCCATCCTAGCGGTCCTTTTTTATGGGGGGATTGACCGGAATCCCATCGCCTCCGTAAGTTGGATGGCGCGCCCATGGGCGCTAACCTTACCGCCAAGGATACCCAACCCAACTGGCCTTTCGGTATCCCGGGCCGGATGCCGAAGCGTGACCAGCGCTGGGATCAAGACCTAGCACCAGCCCTCAGGCCGAGAGACGGTCGCGTACCCGTTCCAGCATGGCCCTGGCCTCGGTGGCCACGACATCGATCTCCGGGGTTCTGGCGAGAGCCAGCACGCTAACCGGGTCCATGAAATCCACGGCGGTGCTGTCGGCGTTGAGGGCCCGAATCACCACGTTGCAGGGTAGCAAGGCACCGGCGGCGGGCTGGGACTGGATCACCCGCCTGGCCAGGCCCGGGGCACAGGCACCCAGGATGCGGTAGCCGCCAATATCCTCCCCCAGCTTGGCGCGCACGATACCGCCCACGTCCACCTCGCTCACCAGGCCCAGCTTTTCGGCGCCCAGGGCCTCCTTGACCCGTGTCACCGCCTCTTCGAAGGGGGATTCGAGCACGACTCCAAATACATACATGGCATAGCCTCCCGTGATGAAATAGCCGCCCCGTCCGGGCGAGGTTCAAGAAAATCAGGTTAGCATCCGCGAGGTGAAAAATCCCGCCAGATACCCCGCAACCTGCTAAAGGTAAAATAGCGGGATGGGCGGAGGCCCGACACCCACGCCCACCCGAGCCCCCGCGACCCAGAACAGCCGGAGCTGACCCAGACACCCGATGGACACCCTGAAACTGCGGCGGATCGCCATCGATACCTACCGCGAGAACGTCGCCTTCCTTCACCGGGACTGCCCGCATTACCGCAGCGAAGGCTTTCAGGCCCTGAACAAGGTGGAAATCCTCGCCGGCCAGAACGCCATGCCGGTGCTGGCGGTCCTCAACGTGGTGGACGACGGCGCCATCGTCGGCCCCGACGAACTGGGCCTGTCGGAGCAGGCCTTCGCCCAGATCCGCCTGCCCGAGGGTACCCCCGTAACCGTCTGCCAGGCCCAGCCACCGGCCTCCCTGAGCTCCGTCCATCGCAAAATCCGGGGGGAGCGCCTGGAGGAAGCGGAATACGTAGCCATCGCCCGCGACATCGTCAACAACCGCTATTCCAAGATCGAGATGTCCGCCTTCATCGTCGCCTGCGCCCAGGTAGGGCTGGAGCGGGAAGAGGTCCTGTACCTGACGCGGGCCATGGTCGACAGCGGCGAGCGGCTAGACTGGGGCGCCGACTTGGTGGCGGACAAGCATTGCATCGGCGGGGTGCCCGGCAACCGCACCACCCTCATCGTCATGCCCATCGTCGCCGCGCATGGCCTCCTCATCCCCAAGACGTCCAGCCGGGCCATCACCTCCCCAGCCGGCACCGCCGACACCATGGAGGTCCTGGCGCGGGTCGATCTGTCGCCGGACCAGTTGCACGAGATCGTCCACCGGGAACGCGGCTGCCTGGCCTGGGGAGGCACCGCCCGCCTGGCCCCCGCGGACGATGTCCTCATCGCCGTCGAGCGCCCCCTGTCCCTGGACTCTCCCGGCCAGATGGTGGCCTCCATCCTGGCCAAGAAGGTCGCCGCCGGCGCGACCCATCTGCTGATCGACATCCCCGTCGGCCCGACCGCCAAGGTCCGGCATCACCAGGATGCCCTGCGGTTGCGCAAGCTCTTCGAATTCGTCGGCGACAGCCTGGGGCTGCATCTGGAAGTGGTGCTGACCAACGGCAGTCAGCCCATCGGCCGGGGCATAGGGCCGGTACTGGAGGCCCGGGACGTCCTGGCGGTGCTGGATAACGACCCCCAGGCCCCGGCGGACCTACGCGACAAGTCGCTGCTGCTCGCCGGCCAGATCCTGGAGTTCGACCCGGAGGTCCGGGGCGGGGCCGGCCACGCCCTGGCCCGCGACATCCTGGAATCCGGCCGCGCCGCCGCCAAGTTCCGCGCCATCATCGCCGCCCAAGGCGCCAACCTGGACCCGCCGCCCCTGGGCAGCCTGCGCCACGAGGTGCCCGCCCCGGTGGACGGCATCGTCACCGCCATCGACAATTTCCAGATCGCCCGCATCGCCCGCCTGGCGGGGGCCCCCATGGACCAGGGCGCCGGCGTCGAGTTGCATCGCAAGCTCGGCGATCCAGTGCGTCAGGGCGAGACCCTCTACGCCATTTACGCCCGTTTCCCCGCCGACTATCGCTTCGCCCGCGCCCTCGCCGGCCAGGATACGGGCTATGCTATCGCCGCGCCCCTGAACAGCCCGGGCCATGGCGGCGACTGGCGCATCCCCGTGCGGGGTCTCGGCATGCATCACTAATGCCCTACTTGCCGGCAGGCGAGTCCACCACTCCTGATTGCACATTCGTTTACCGAGCGAAAACCGCGTGATAACCACAGCCAATCCCACCCTCATCCTGGGCTTTGCCGACTACCGGGAACAGGCCCAGCATCTGGCCAGGCTAGCCGGTCTCGACTATGCCGAGGTCGAGGTTCACCACTTTCCCGACGGCGAGAGCCGGGTGCGACTTCCCGCTGGCCTGGGCGAGCGGGTCATCCTGTGCCGGAGTCTGGACCACCCCAACGACAAGCTCATCGAGCTCGCCCTGACCGCCGCCGCTGCCCGTGAATTGGGGGTACGCCACTTGACTCTGGTCGCCCCCTACCTCTGTTACATGCGCCAGGACAAGGCCTTCCGCCCCGGCGAGGCCATCAGCCAGCCCATCATCGGCCAACTCCTGGCGGACTGGGTGGAGGAACTCATCACCGTCGATCCCCACCTCCACCGGGTACCGCTCCTGGAGGAAGCCATCCCGGTCAAGCGCGCCCACTGCCTCACGGCGGCGCCCCTGATGGCCGACTTCCTCGCCCGCGAGCTGGAAAACCCCTTCCTCATCGGCCCGGACGAAGAGGCTCACCAGTGGGTATCGGCCATCGCCGTCCACACCGGTCTCGACTACCGGGTCGGCTCCAAGGAGCGGCACGGCGACCGGGAGGTCGAGGTCCACTTCCCAGACCCACCGCCTCCAGGACGTCATCTAGTCTTAGTGGACGATGTAGCCAGTACCGGCCACACCCTGGAGAATGCCGTCGCCGCTTTGGCCTCCAGCCGGCCCGCGTCCCTCTCCGTCCTCGTCACCCACGCCCTCTTTCTGGAAGGTACCCTGGGGCGCCTGCGCCAGGCCGGGGTGACCCATATCTGGAGCACCGACAGCATTCCCCATCCCAGCAACCGCCTGGCACTGGCGCCCTTGCTGGCGGGCGCCCTGACCGGCTAGCCCACGACCAGCAGCGAGCTCCCCATGGAACACTGGTACGCCATCCACACTAAGGCCCGTGACGAAAAGCTGGCCGAGGAAAACCTCCAGCGACAAGGGTTCGCGACCTTTTTGCCTCGGATCAAGGGTTCGAAACGCCGGCGCGGGCGTTGGTTGGAGGTCATCGAGCCCCTCTTTCCGGGCTACCTCTTCGCGCGGCTGGACCTGCTGCTTCAGGACACCTCCCCCATCCGCTCCACCCGGGGCGTCCTGGGCCTGGTGCGCTTCGGGGGCGACCCGGCGCCCGTTCCGACCGGGCTGGTGGAGCAGCTCATGACCGCCACGGCGGACGAAGTGGGCGTGGTGCGCCAGGAACAGCTCTTCCAGCCCGGCGACCGGGTCGAGATCCTCACCGGCCCCTTCGCCGGCCTGCCGGCCAGTATCCTGGCCGAGACCGGCAAGGAACGCGTGGAACTCCTGCTTGAGCTGCTCGGCCGCGCCAATAAGGTCGTGATATCACGTCACCAGCTCACGCCAGCGTCGTAAGGGCCCGGCCAAGGCCATCTCTCTTTCGTCACCCTACCCGCTGGCGGCAGGAACTACGGACGCAGCGCCATCAACAAAAAGCCGCCCGACTCAGGCGCAAGACCTGGGTGGGGCGGCTAGAAACGGACTAAGGCCGCCCGATCAGGGCCGGCTTAGAACCTGAGGCTAGTTATTTGGCCGCCAGTTCATCCAGGGCCTTGGCGGGGATGATCTGGGCGTTGAGGGCTGCGTCCTTGGCGCTGCGGCCAAAGGCGACGGCCATGAGGTTCGAGTAATAGACCACGGGCATCTTGAACTGAGTGCCGTAGGTGGCGTTGATCTCGTCCTGATAGACCTCGACGTTCATCTGGCACACGGGGCAGGGGGTGACGATGAGGTCGGCGCCATGGTCATAGGCTGACTCGATGATACCCTTGACCATCTCTTGGGACTTTGCCGGTTCGGAGAAGGCCAGGGCCCCACCGCAGCATTGCACCTTCTTCTCGTAGTAGGGGAGGGAATCGCCGCCCAGGGCCTCGACCAGCTTGTCGAGATACTGGGGATTCTCGAAGGACTCACCGGCTATGCCGAAGGGCCGGTTGGTCTGGCAGCCCACATAGCCCGCGATCTTGATGCCCTCCAAGGGCTTCTTGACCTTGGCGGCGATGGCATCGAGACCGATATCCTCGATGAGCACCTCGGCCATATGCTTGATGGGGGTCTGGTTCCTGAGCTTGAGACCGGCCTCCGCCAGAGCGGTGTTGCATTCGGCCAGCAGGGACTGGTCCTCGTGCAAGCGCTCGGCGGCCTCGCGGGTGGAGAGCCAGCAGGCAGCGCAGGTGGCGACGATGTCCTGACCGGCGTTGTGCTGCTCAGAGAGGGCGATATTACGCGCCGATAGGGTCAGGCGGGGGAGTTCGCCACCACCGCCGTAGCCGATGGAGGCGGCGCAACAGTTCCAGTCCGGGATCTCATTGAGCTGGATCTCGAGTTCCTGGCACATGGTCTGGACCGAGACCAGATAGTTGGAGGAGGAGGCACCCTTCTGGGAAGAGCAGCCGGGATAGAAGGAATATTCTCGCTTAGCCATGGATGTCTTCTCCTCAAGCGCCGTGCTTGGCAATACGGGCGTCTTCCAGTTCCTGGGCCTTCTGGATGACCTTTTGGAA
>JBGAUK010000016.1:41495-41739 GCA_044228695.1 Chromatiaceae bacterium
CCTTGACGGCATGACCGCCGAGGATTTCCATGGGATTCATGCGGCCGGTCTTCATCATGTTAATGCCCAGCTTTTGCTTCTTGAGGGCGATCTTGATGCCCTCGCCATAGCCGTTCATAAAGTAGAGCGCCAGGCCGAGCTTGAGCTCGTTGACCCGGCCCTTCTTCATAAGGTTATTCCAGAAGAGTTGGGCAAACTTGGCCGTGGGCTGGTTCGCCGCCACCAGGCCGAGGCGCTTGGCGTA
>JBGAUK010000170.1:0-1246 GCA_044228695.1 Chromatiaceae bacterium
CGCTCATCATTTGGACCCTCATGCTCATCGCTTTTCCCTAGCTTAAACCCATGTCCAAATTTCGGGGTCCACTATAGGCATCCCCCATGAGGACGAAGGGGGTATCGTCATCATAGCGGACAGCGACTTGGGCTACTCGTTGGGATTCGATGGCGCGCCGGTATTCGTCTACATTGGCCGACCCAGACTTCCAATGGTTGACCACCAAATACATGAAATCAGCAGTCCCGGTGACATTGATCTCCGCCTCCAGGATATACCGGGTAATGTCATTGGCGGCGGGATCGCCGGACAGTTGCGCGGCGGTCCACGCCTTACCGACCAACAGGGGAAACTCTGACAGAAAGGCGGCGCGATCCGAGCCAAAGGGGCCACCCGGCGCAATACTGGTGTAGTTGTATCCCAGTTCACTGGCCAGACAACGCACGGCGAATCCGTTCTAGCCCGCCGTCGCTGGCCGTCCCCGCGGGCGGCGGCGGGAGTTCTGGGTCATGCCCAGGTAGTCGAACACCAGGCGGACGTTGCGTGCCAAGCGTTGGATGGTGGCGGCGACCGTGTCGCGGGATTTCGCCTTGATGGCACCGATGGCGAAGCGGCGTCAGGCGGTGATGTTCGCGGGACCGTGACCCGTGCGGATGGTGCAGCGGTCCTCGTCCCAGTTCCAGTCGAGGAGGTAGTGGCAGCTGTTCTCGACGGTCCAGTGACCGCGGTTATCCTAAAAAGGGCAGTTGCCTCTTGCCTTACTTGAGGCAACCAAATGAAATAATGGCAAAAGGAGGTGCCTATGAACCAGCTGACCTTTCACCCTACGGGTGAAACCCGATCAACGGCGCTGACGGTCGTTCCCGGCCCGGTTGCCGTCGACACCTTTGGCGGCCGTATTCATGTGGAGTGGGATGCTGAAGCGGCGGTGACGCCCCTGGGCCAGTTGCCGTTCTTCATCGACTTCCTGCAGGTGAGCGGCCGCTTTGAGCCCTGGGTGGCCAGTTGCCCCCTCACGCTGACCAGCCCCAATGCCCCCAGCAACCGCGACATCCTGGGCACCGCCGTGTTGGCCATTCTCGCGGGCCATCAGCGTTATGCGCACATCAGCGCCCTGCGCGGTGACACCCTCAATGCCCCGCTGTTGGGGATGGCCAAGGTGGTGAGTGAGGATTCGGTCCGCCGCAATCTGGGGCGGATGGACGCGACAGCGGGCGTGAAATGGCTCCAGGATCACCTGGATGAGGCCGTTGCACCGCTCCTC
>JBGAUK010000171.1:0-1239 GCA_044228695.1 Chromatiaceae bacterium
ACAAGGTATATAATCTCACGGGGCTGGACATATACCCACGTGCGGTATCGGGGTCGATGAATAAGGCCGCGGCGACATCAGCGACTTTCCATCCTTGGCCCAGCAGGATCACCGCATTGATGCGGTAGGCTTCCCGCACCTCGCGCACAATGTGGTGGGCAGCACGCACAGGTCAGTCAGTTCCTGGGGGGTTAGGCGGTAGTCATGCATGCAGGTTAGGTTAGCATGATGATCTATTGGTTAAGAGGTCGAGGTGAACCAGAAACTTAGATAAGAGCGGTACCCCATAAATTGAACATATCCGGGTATCACATTAACCAATTATACCGCGCCCCGACAGCGCGCCGGGCAATAGCGATGACCCCGGTCGCAGCACGAACAAATCACCACCTGACGGCCACAGTGGGCGCAGTTAAACAGGCGGGCCGTATCGCGCATCGGCAACTCCTGCCGATGCGCCCTGGATGGCCACCCGCCAGCGGGCGATACTTACCTGCGGCATGTGCCTGGCACAGTCCGGGGTGCGGCACTGGAGAAGACTGTCGCGGTTGCTACAAGTGCCGCACCTGTCTCAACGGCACTGACCCTCTAGACCATGGCGCGGCCCTTATCACCCCCTCCAACGGCAACGCGAACGCGGTCCCCTTTCTCCGGCTCCCAGCCCCCCTTTTGCCAGCCACCGGCCAGCACGTCTTCACCGCCTTCGTTGGTGCCGGCCCACGCTATCCGCCAACTATCCGCGGGTTCTCACAGTGGTAGTGCCCCAATCGGTAGGATGGTAGTTAGCTGAAGCCTTTTTTATCAGCCTGTTAGGCAAGATACGTCCTACGCTTGGGGCACTACCCCCTCACAGTCATCCACATTGTCGGAACTGGACCCGCCGGCTTCGAGCGTGTCGAACACGCCGTCGATGATGCAGCAGTGGCGGTGGCGATTGAGCGAAACACCGAAGCGATGCACGAAGCTCACCGCCCCGAAGTGCAGGCCAGACTGCCCCGACCGGAATAGGCTTGTTCTATGGTGCTCAGATCGAGTCCTGCCACCACCCCGACGACGTCACGTGCCAGATGCCCCGCGGGCAACCACTGCTGCACGGACGGCGGCAGCAGCAAGGCGGTGTCGCGGTCAATCGGACGAACGCGTCTCATCGTGGTGGATCCTCCTCGGGCGATGGCGCGAGTTTTCCTGGACGGCCGATCCGTGGCACGGGAAAGTCCGACAGGCTGCTAGTGCGGAGCG
>JBGAUK010000172.1:0-1232 GCA_044228695.1 Chromatiaceae bacterium
TATCCCCACGGCGTCCGCCCCTACCGCCCTCAGTCCGCCAGCTGGACCGCGCCGCGATGGACCTGGGCCGGGGTGGCCCCCGCCAGGCTTTGATGCGGCCGCTCATGGTTATAAAACCAGAAGTAGGCTGTGAGGGCGGCGATCAGGTCGCTGACCCGTTGGTACTCCTTGAGGTAAATCTCCTCGTACTTCACCGTGCGCCACAGCCGTTCGACCATGATATTGTCCATCGCCCGGCCCTTGCCATCCCTGCTGATCCGCACCTCGGCGGCGGTGAGCACCGCGGTAAAGGCCTGGCTGGTGAACTGGGCGCCCTGGTCGCTATTGAAGATCTCCGGCCGGCCGTGACCGCGCAAGGCGCTCTGCAAGGCGCTGATACAGAACTCTTCGGTCATGGTTACCGAGACCTCCCAAGACAGGACAGCGCGGCTGTACCAGTCCATGACGGCCGTGAGGTAGACAAAGCCATGCGCCAGGCGGATGTAGGTGATGTCGGTGCACCAGACCTGATGGGGCCGCACGATCGCGAGCCCGCGCAGCAGGTAGGGATAGACCGGGTGCGCGGGCGCGGGCCGCGAGGTGCCGGGCTTGGGCGCCACGGACTGAAGGCCCAGGCGCCGCATCAGGCGCCGTACCCGCTTGCGGTTGACCGCCTCTCCCTGCCGGCGCAGCCAGGACGTCATCTTGCGGCTACCGTAGAAGGGGTGACGGGTCTATTCCTCGTCGACCAGGCGCATCAGCCGCAGCGTGTCCGCAGAGTCCTGGGTCAGGGGCTCACCCCGGTAGTAGCTGGCCCGCGACAGCCCCAGCAAGGCGCACTGACGGGCAATGCTCAACGGGGGGTGTCCGGGCTCAACCGCCCTGCGCTTGGCCGCCAGGCTCAAAGCAGCTGACCCGATTTTTTTTTGAGCCACTCCACCTCGACCTGCAGCTTGCCAATCTGCTGGTAGAGCCGATCACGCTCCGCTTCCCGTTCCTCGGCCTCGCGGTGCTGTCGCTGGCCGAAGACCTCCGGGAGCGCGGCCAGGGCCTGTTTCTTCCCGTCATTGATCTGGCTGACATGGATCTCGTACTCGGAGGCCAGCTCGTTGGCGGTCTTCTGGCCTTTGATCGCGGCGATGGCCACTTGGGCCTTGAACGCTTTGCTGTAGCGTTTGCGCTGCATCTTGAGAACCCCTCTTCACGGTCGCTCTATCTTAAGGGGCTGTCTCAAATTCGGGGTCCACTATACT
>JBGAUK010000173.1:0-1224 GCA_044228695.1 Chromatiaceae bacterium
ATGGGCAGCCAGAGGGGCAGGGTCAGGCCGGCAATGGGAAAGGTGTACATGCGGTTATTCTCCCCGTCATCCTGGTCAACGCCGCCAAGGTCGCGATCCTCGGGGGGCCCGTCATGCCCAACGACTACCTGGCGGCGCGCAATCTCCTCCTGCTGCTTTCGGGCGACATAATCACTCCCCGCCTGGGCCGTCCCATTGGCGGTCGCATACTTCACCCTCACCCCGCCACCACCGGCGCCATCAAGTCCGCCCCTGCCTCCGCCACCCGATTCACGCGGTGACTGACCGGCCAGCAGCGCAGCGCCGCCGCCGGTGCCGGCACCAGCAAGGCCTGGGCCGCCGCCACCGGGCCCCCCAGCCAGGTCGCCCAGGAGCGCGGCGCCAGGATCAGCGGCATCCGCTCATGCACCGGCGCCACCCGGGCATTGGCGGCCGTGGTCAGAATGCAGCAGGTCCGTAACAGACCGCCATCCGGGACCCGCCACCACTCCCAAAGCCCGCCCAACGCCAGGACCTCACCCCCCGGGTCGCTGAAGAAAAAGGGCTGCTTCGTCCCCCGCTGGGCTTGCCATTCATAAAAGCCATCGGCGGGGATCAGACACCGGCGTTGCCGGAAGGCCTCCCGAAAGGCGGGCTTGGTCAGCACCGTCTCGCTCCGGGCATTGATGGGCCGCGGGCCGTCGGTCGGGTCCTGGCGCCAATGGGGGACCAGCCCCCAGCGCAGCAAATGCAGCACCGGGTCTCCCACGGGCGACCGCCGCACCACGGCGATGTCGCTGGCCGGGGCGATATTGGCGCGCGGCGCCAGGTCCGGACATTCCGCCAGACCAAAGACGCGGGTCAGTTCCTCGGGGCTACGGGTCAGGGCGAAGCGGCCACACATGCCACATAGTTTAGCCCACCCCCGGCAACTCCTCCCAACAGGGCTAATCCGTTCTAGCGATGATTCGTTGTTACAACCGGCAGTTGTCCGCAACTCTGGACAAAGCCCGCTCGTCCGGGTATCGGCTGCAGCAACAGGATCCGGTCGGCCGCCAAGTCACCAGGTTTCTTCCGTGACCGGTCATCAGAGGACCAGATTGAACACATAACCCACCAACATGATGCCGGTGGCCACCACCCCGACGAAGGTCGCTATCAGCGGCCAGCGTAACACCTTGCGCAAGATCATGATCTCGGGCGCGGAGAGAGCGATCACGCTCATCATGAAGGCGAGCGTGGTGC
>JBGAUK010000174.1:0-967 GCA_044228695.1 Chromatiaceae bacterium
ATCGCGCAGGCCACGAGCCAGTTGCATATCTTCCTCGAAGATCACGAAAGGGGAATCGACCCGTTGGAACTCCTCCAGCAGCGAATCGAGCGCCGGGCCATAGCGATAGAACAACACCCGCCCCGCCATGGGTGGCAAGGCGCGCGGTAGCCGCATTTCGAACCGCTCCTCGATATACGGCAGCACGTAGACGGGGAAGACCAGCACCAGGAAAAACATGCCGACGAACTGGGTCAGGATGACCAGCAGGATCATGACCGGATGCTTCCAGGGCGCGTAGGCGCCATAGCCGGTGGTGGTCAGGGTCTCCGAGGCCCACTCCAGACCCGACCAGTAGTCGACGGGCTTGCCTTCCAGGTAGGTGGAACCGAGCATGTAAATGCCGCCGAAGACCAGGACCGCCGTCGGCAAACTCACCAGCAGCGCGATCAGGCGCCAGGTCGAACGTGAAATCCTTTGGGGCATGTTGCCTTGCTCCCTCCAAACCGGGGGATCAGGATCTCAAATTTCGACCAGTGTGCCCAATTCGACGACGCGGTTGGTGGGAATACGGAAGAAGTCGGTGGCGCTTTGGGCGTTGCGCAGCATCCAGATAAAGTAAATCTCACGCCACAGCATCATCGGCGGGGCCAGCTTGGGCACCACCACTTCCCGGCTGAGGAAAAAAGAAGTGGTATTGAGATCGAACGCAAGGCCCTTCGCCCCGCATGCCGCCAGCGCCTGGGGGAGATCGGGCTGTTCCATGAAGCCATAGCGCACGAACACCCGATAGAAGCTCTGGCCGAGGTCGACGACTTCGACCCGATCCGATTCGGCAACGTGAGGTATTTCGGCGGTGAGGACGGTGACCAGCACGCGCTGGCCCTTCTTCGCGCAATCCTTGCACTCGGCGATCAGGTCGTCGACCTGCTTCTCGACGGGCCGGATGATCACGGTTGGATCGATCAGGCCGGTCGGACGGATCACC
>JBGAUK010000174.1:977-1209 GCA_044228695.1 Chromatiaceae bacterium
CGTGCAGCACCTCGTTATGCTTGATGTTGTGCAGCAACGCCGATGGCGCGCCCTCGGGTCGGCTGGTGAGATAAATGGCGGTGCTGCCGATTCGCGTCAAGGGCCGATTCTCAATCGAGTGGATGAACTGATCGAGAGGCATGGTCAGGTTGCCCATCTCTTTGAACAGGAGCCGCCGGCCGCGCCGCCAGGTGGTGAGCGTGGTGAAGGACGCCAGCGCGATGACGATGGG
>JBGAUK010000175.1:0-1202 GCA_044228695.1 Chromatiaceae bacterium
GGTGTCGTGGTGAGCGACCTTCACGGCCAATCGGCACGGGCCATGGTCAAGGCCCTGCTGGCCGATGAACCCATCCACGCCATCCTCGAGCGTGTCGGGCGTCTGCGTGCCAGCCGCGAGGATCTGTTCGAAGCCCTGCAGCCGGAAGAACTCAGTGCCAAGCATCACTTCGTGCTCAACGAGATCATGGCGCATATCGAATACCTGGAAGCCACGATGGCCCGCTTTGAACAGCAACTGCTCGTTGGCCTTGCCCCCTGGGAGCCGCAGATGAGCCTGCTGGAAACCGTGCCCGGCATCGACCGCCTGGGCGCGGCCATGTTGCTGGTAGAAATCGGCGCGGACATGGACAGCTTCGGCAGCGCTGAACGCCTCGCTTCCTGGGTGGGCATCTGCCCGGGTAACAACGAGAGTGCGGGCAAACGCAAAAGCGGCCGCACGCGCCAGGGCAACGCCTGGGTGCGACGCCTGTTGTGCGAGTTCGCCCAAGCCGCAGCCCGTAGCCGCTGTGCTCTCAAGGATAAGTTCGCATCGCTCTCCATCCGCAAGGGACACAAGAAGTCCATCGTGGCTCTGGCGCACAAGATGCTGCGCATCATCCATGCCATGCTCTCCAATGGCACCCCCTATCAGGATCGTACCGTCGATTACGAGGCCCTCGTCGTTCAGCGTAACGCCCCACGCTGGATCAAGATGCTTGCCAAGCACGGTTATCTCCCCACCGCAGCCTAATTCCTACTTCCTTCCGCCTCTTCAGTCGCCCTGGCTTGCGTCACGCCAGATACCGGCTCGCCTTTTGTACGAGTTCTTTCACAGTAATGAGGCACCGCCAGACGAAAGGGGCGGCAACAGTTAGGTCGGGTCTACGGCTGCGGGACACCTGCTCTCTACTCTACGATATGCAAGATTACCGACTTACCCCCCAGGAACTCGGCGAACTGCGCGCTGCCCACCGGCGTATGCGCGATGCGCGTGAGGCCTACCGCATCAATGCGGTGATCCTGCTCGGGACGGGTTGGCGGGTGAGGGATATCGCCGAAGCCTTGTTGATTGATCCGGACACCGTGCGCAGCCATTTCCAACGCTTCCGGGAAGGCGGGTTATGGTGTAAGAAATTTCGGATCGTCACCAAGTGCCGATCCACCCGTAAGGCCAGCCATCGGACCATCCCCCGCCCGCACAGACCCAGAGGAATTCTGTTC
>JBGAUK010000176.1:0-565 GCA_044228695.1 Chromatiaceae bacterium
CCCTCTTCAGTCGCCGCTACGGGAAAAGCCGCATCGACCATCAAACGCCAAGGAGGTCGATTCAACCTATTTTCCTTAGTTGGGCCGTCCGAAACTGCGTCAAACTCAGTGCTGGTGTGGGTTTGACTGAGCTGAGGAGGATCACCCAATGGGTGAAGCGGAATTTGAGTCGAAGGCACTGGTCGAAGCGGTCCATGGAGCGTTGGCAGAGCTCGCCACGGTAGCGGCGGAGGTGAGCATCGGCACCCCCGGTGGGCGCTTTCAGGTGCGCTGGGACGAGGGCGGGAGTGCGACGGCGCTGGGTCAGCTGGCCTTCTTTGCCGAGTTTCTGGAGGTCTCGGGGCTGTTCGAGCGCTGGGTGGCGTGCTGCCCGATGGCTTACACCAGCCCGAATGCCCCTGCGACCCGGGATGTGCTGGGCACCTGGCTGCTCTCCATCCTGGACGGTCAGCGGCGTTACGCTCATGTGGCGGGCTTGCGCGGTGACGCGGTGGCACCGCAGATCCTGGGCATGAAGAAGATCGTCAGCGACGAGAGCCTGCGCCGGGCCCTGGCGCAGCTGGCG
>JBGAUK010000176.1:575-1170 GCA_044228695.1 Chromatiaceae bacterium
ACCGAGCCCGCGCTATCCGGAGGCGGAGCGTCTGCGCCGTGAAGCCCAGCTGGCCCGAAGCGCGAAGTGGATGGACCAGGCGCTGGCCGAGAGCACCCGGGAGGCGCTCAGTACCGACTGGATCCTCGATTGCGATGTGACCGTGAAGCCGCTGTACGGCCATCAGGACGGAGCTGAGATCAGCTACAACCCCACCAAGCCGGGGCGGCCGAGCCATGCCATCCACACCTACTGGATCGCCAACCTGCGCCTGGTGCTCGATGCCCAGGTACAAAGCGGCAAGGAGCATGCCGCCCGGCACAGCCTGCCGCACCTGCGCAGGCTGCTCGACGCGCTGCCCCCGGAGAAACGACCACGCCTGGTCCGGGGCGACCTGGCCTTTGGCAACGACGTGGTGATGACCGATCTGGAATCCCAGGCCCAGGCCTACCTCTTCAAGCTGCGCCAGAGCGTCGGGGTCAAGAGTCTGATCGAACGCCAGTGGTCACGGCAGGACTGGCAAAGCGTCGGCCAGGGCTTTGATGCGGTCGAGGCCTCGCTCAAACTCGCCGGCTGGCGTCAGGCCCGGCGCGTCGTCGTGCTGCGCCGGGCGGTG
>JBGAUK010000177.1:0-1167 GCA_044228695.1 Chromatiaceae bacterium
GTCGGCAACCTTAGTTCTATTGCCCTCCAGCAGAGATCAGAATCCATATGAACTTTATCGATCTGCAGGCCCAATATCGACGCATTGAGGGTGACGTTAATGCCCGGATCAAGGCCGTCCTGGAGCATGGCCAGTACATCATGGGGCCGGAGGTTGCAGAGTTGGAGGAAAGGCTGGCCGCGGATGTGGGCGTCCAGCACTGCATTGGCGTCTCCAGCGGCACCGACGCCCTGCTCGTAGCTATGCTGGCGCTGGGAATCGGGCCTGGGGATGAGGTCATCACCACCCCGTTCACCTTCATTGCCACGGGTGAGATGATCGCCTTGATCGGGGCTATCCCCGTCTATGTGGACATCGACCCCAGGACCTATAACATCGATCCTGCGCAGATCGAGGCTGCCATCACCCCCAAAACCCGCGCCATCATGCCCGTGAGCCTCTATGGGCAGTGTGCGGACATGGATGCCATCAATGCTATCGCGAAGCGCCACGGCCTGCCGGTGATCGAGGACGGGGCCCAGAGCTTCGGCGCCACCTACCGGGGCCGACAATCCTGCGGCCTGTCGCTCATCGGCTGTACCAGCTTCTTTCCCTCCAAGCCCCTGGGGGCCTATGGCGACGCCGGGGCCTGTTTCACCGATGATGACGCCCTGGCCAAGGCCATGCGGGAGATCCGTGTGCACGGCCAGGATCGGCGCTATCACCATCCGCGGATCGGTATCAATGGCCGTCTGGACAGTCTTCAGGCCGCCGTGCTGCTTGCCAAGCTTAAAATCTTTCCAGACGAAGTTGCCGCACGGGCGCGCATCGGCGCCCGCTACAGCGAGCTGCTGGCGGGGAGCGGGTGTGTGACGCCCTACATCGAACTCCACAACACCAGCGTCTACGCCCAGTACACCATCGCCGTGGACGACCGCGAGGGCCTCATTGCCAAGCTCTCGCAGGCAGGCATTCCTACGGCCGTACATTATCCGGTCCCGCTGCACCGCCAACCCGCCTTTGCCGGTATGCCATTACCCGCGGTTCCGGCGGCGGAGTGCGCCGCCGCGCGGGTAGTCAGCCTCCCCATGCACCCCTATATGAGTGACGCGGATCAGGACAGCATTGCGGACGCCCTGCGCGCGGCCCTGCGTTGACCGGTCCTCGCTTTCTCCTGCCCTGAGCGTG
>JBGAUK010000178.1:0-1166 GCA_044228695.1 Chromatiaceae bacterium
GTAAGAAGGATAACTCACCGTTAATTCTGATCTTTCAGTCTACCGGCGGGATGGATGATTTGGCTTTGTTTGGTAATTTGGACATTTTCGATGCCGGGTCCCGATGCATGACCGACGCCCACTGTGGCGGTTATCACCTGCCTGGGGCCCGTGAACGCGCCCGATAAACTCCTTTCAGCGCGCAAATGTCCCGTATGAGCGGGAGAGCGGCAGAGGGGGCGGCGGGTGAGTCAAGCGGGTGCAGCCAGGCGGTACGGGGCGCTTTCTTGGGATTTGGGCGGTTTGTCACCCACTTCCTGGCGTTTTGTACTGGGTGACCCCGGCGGCAAGGGCCCTTTAACCCGTGGTTTGACAGGTACGGAGGCAAAGTTTAATGTCCGAGCAACCGCCGCTCCAGTGGGACAGCCGAGTGAGCCCCGGGGTCCCTGCCCACGGGTCAGGTGAGTAACTAGACCGATTCCGTCCAGCACCCTAATTATGAATCCGTCTAATACCCTAAATACGGAGTAGTTCGTATGAGAGTTTATACCGCAATTATCGAGCGTTGTCGGGACACGGGGCTTTTTGTGGGGTTCATCCCGGGATTTCCGGGCGCCCATACCCAAGGGGAAACCTTGGATGAGCTGAATAAAAATCTACGAGAAGTCATTGCCATGCTTCTTGAAGATGGCGAACCGATGCTGGAAGCGGAATTTATTGGCACTCAGAACATTGCGATGGCGTAACGATGGGCAACCTGCCTGTTCTCAAACCGCGGGAGATCGTCGCGTTGCTTGAAGCACTGGGGTTTAGTGAAATTCGGCAACGGGGTTCTCATAAACAATTTCGCCACCCTGATGGCAGATGGACGACAGTGCCTTTTCATGCTGGACGTGACGTTTCGCCGATTTTGTTTAGGCAAATTGCAAAAGATATTGGCTTGACAGTTGACGAGCTTCTTAACGCCAAAGCCTAAACTTGCACTCCAGCCTTCCTTTTCACCCCACCCCCGGAAACCCCGCTCAATTCGTCCAATAACACCATCCTGGGTACGCCTCGCCACATTAACCGGACTGAGGGCGCTTATGTCTACTCAACTACAGATCCCCGTACCCGATTTCATAGACCTTGGCGCTGCCGAGTTGCGCCTGCTCCTGGCCGCCACGATCTTTGATCAAGGCCGGATT
>JBGAUK010000179.1:0-1129 GCA_044228695.1 Chromatiaceae bacterium
GATGGCCCCCGGCGCCAGGTGTCCCGGAATTCGGGCGTCGCGAAACAGGGCCTGGGCCATGGGCGCCAGGACGAAGAAAGCGACGAAGAGGCTGACCCCGCCGTAGGTCACCAGGGCGCCGGCCAGGACCACCGCCAGCACGGCTCGCTGCGGGCCTAGCTTGGCGCTCATGAAGTGGGCGATGGCGGTGACCGAGCCGCTATCGTCCATCAGCTTGCCAAAGAGGGCGCCGAGGAGGAAGAGGGGGAAGAATTGAGCGAGGAAGCCGGCCGCGCTGCCCATGAAGGTCTGGGTCCAGTGGGCCAGCAGGGGCTCGCTGGTGAAAAGGGTGGCGACCATGCCAGCGGCCGGAGCGAGTAGGAGGACGCTCCAGCCCCGGTAGGCAAGGCCGATCAGGAGGGCGAGGCCAAGCAGAATTCCCAGGAGTCCCATGCTTCAGTCCAGGTAAAGGGGGTTAAGTGTGAAAGACCGCTAGCTGTCGCCAGCGGCCCGGTTAGTCACGATCCCGCAGGGACCTTAGGCCGAACTGGCCGACCAGGATCGCCGCATGAAACGGGATCTCGTTTCCGGGTTATTCCCAGTCCATGAAGCTGTCCAGGTCCAGCGTTGAGCGGCGGCCCAGATCATCCCCATGTTGCTTCAGGAAGGCTTCGGCCTGGCGGCGGCCTTCGTCCCGCAACAGACATAGAAATTCCCATTCGGCGTTCATCTTTGAGGAATAGCCCAACTCCAGCATCAGGGGGCTGGAAATCCGGTGCATGCGCATCGCCGCCCAGCGCGCCCCCTCGGATTGACCCGGGTCCGCCACCTGGCGCAAGAGGGCCATCATGCGCAGCTCCTTGAGCAGGGGGGCGTTGAAGGCGACCTCGTTGAGACGGTTATGGATCTCGCTAGCGTTACGCGGCGTGTCCTGGCGTTCCACGGGATTGATCTGCACCAGAATGGTGTCGTGGACATCGGATTCCCGGATCAGGGGGGTAATGGTGGGATTACCGGCGTAGCCCCCATCCCAGTAGGCCTCGCCTTCGATCTCGATGGCCTGAAAGAGGGTGGGCAGGCAGGCCGAGGCCAGCAGGACCTCCGGACAGATGTCCGCGTTGCGAAAGATCCGGCCGCGGCCCGTGCTGAC
>JBGAUK010000017.1:0-41252 GCA_044228695.1 Chromatiaceae bacterium
GCATACCGCCTCCACGGCTCCGGGACCTGCGGCCCCTGCGCCCCTCCGGCGGCACGCGCGCGCCGACGCCTTCCGGGGACTACCGGCCTTCGCTTCGCTCTCCATGGCCGGCAGCGTGCGTAAACTGCTGAAGACCACCCGCGGCCCGAAGAAACCGCCCTCCCTAATGTTGGCGGTATACATGAGGCGCCCACTTCCCCCACTTGGACTCATAAATAGCTCTATTTTTATCAAACAGCCTGCTGCGTTCACCATTCGTCAACTTGTCAAATGAGGCCGAAAGATGATGATGAATAAAAACATCCTCGGCACAGACGATTTCTAGTCCAACTTTTTCAATGCGGCGACAATAGTCATCATCTTCAAAAAAACCCAGCCCAAAGACTTCATCAAGGCAGCCAACAAGATTGTAGGTCGTACGCGGCATCATTACGCAAAAAAAGGCTGCCGTTCTTAATGGGAATAGCCCTCCTATATGCCGACGTGTATATGCAAAAGCCTCGCGATGCATTTCTTCCATATTACTATAGTGAATATCAATTTTGGCCTCGTTGCCAATATTGTTAGTCACCGGCCCGATGAGGCCAATGCTAGGGTCCCTTTCTAAATGATGAACCATGGTGCGAATCCAACCCAGTGTAACACAGGTATCATTATTTAGTAAAGCGAGATAGTCCCCATCCGCGGCTTCCAGACCCTGATTGTTAGCTGCTGCAAAACCCAGATTTTCATGGTTAAGAATCAATTTGCGGTCTGTTGATTCCGCGGCCCAGGCCGACAAAAATTGTGGCGTTCCATCGCTGGAGGCGTTGTCAACAACAATGATTTCCATTCGCGGGTATTGGCTATGCTGATCAAGGCTAGCCAAGCATGCGCGGGTAAGTTCCAGGTTATTGTAACTGACAACAATGATACTGACCTTAGGATCACGACAACAAGATTCAGCATGCTCTATCATAGCTTCGACGCGGTGATGCCATGTTTGGCCCTGAGCAAAGAACCTTCGCTCATGAATCAAGGAACTAGGTTCCGATCTACTTAACACCGATTTAACCATCGCGAGAAAGGACTCTTGACCCGAGGCAACATAAATCAAATTCTCAAATTGGACCATCTCGGGCAGGTGAATAGATACAACCGGCTTGCCCGCGCTAAGATACTCATAAACCTTTACCGGATTCGTTGCCTGAGTGAGCGGCATCACTTTAAAGGGTAGCAGACAGAGATCAAATCCATGCAGATAATAACTAAGACGATTGTAATGAACTTCCCCGGTGAAGACGATATTGGTAACATTGGCCAATTGTGATTGGGCGTTAATCGTATCTGCCCCAATCAGCATCACACAGGAGTCAGGGTGCTGCAAGGCAACAGCCTCGATCAAATCCATATCGAACCACTCGGCGATTGCCCCATAGTATCCTATGATTCGTCGCCCCTCTGGATCCTGATAAATCTCTTTGGGCATTTCTGAAAAGTAGCCATAATCACAGCCATTGCGAATCAGGGCTATATGCTTGGCCTCCGATTGTATGGTGTTCTCCAGCCAAGCAGATGTGGTTATCGTCAATTCCGCGTCCTGCAATAGTCGTCTTTCTAACTGTAGCAAGGCATCAGCATTGTTTCCAAAGCCCTCATGATAATCCATGCAATCGTAGATCAGACGACTATTCGGAATCACGGCCGCTACATCAAGCCAAAAAGGGTGATCGGCCAATGAAACAACTTGAAAGCAATCAGCCCAATCCAATACCTCGCCGATACCCCTCCTGAGCTGTGTGACAATGTCAATACTCGGGGCATTTTTATAAATAGACGGCCCTCCTCTTGCAAAAAGTTTAATTTGATATATCCGCTCCTCGGCGCTTGGCGATTCAACCCTAAAGCCAACGCTATTTTTGTCCTCTAAATCCGACGAAATGTAAAAGACCCTGCGGCCTGTTTCGGCAAGCGCAAGGGCTAATTGCTGAGGACGTTGATGTCGAAAATGCCAGTCAATGACGCCCCAGACGATATAGTCTGGTTTGCCGATCTCCCGATGGATAGGCCTGAATAATGGCAAGTCAAACTCATCAGCATTACTATCATGACGCCAAATTGAATGAACAATTTTCGGTGCCATTCGGTGGCGAATCAAGCTAATCAATTTTTTCGCAGGCGAAGAAGTAGGCAGTAGACGATACCAACGCACAAGCACCTGTTTAATTGATTGTCGCCCCTCGCTTGTCTGCATATACGCGACCGTACGAACCATTGAACGCACAGGCTCTGTGAGTCGCCATGAAGTGCTGTTTATAAGTGAATCAGCTAGGGCTATTGCCGCGTCACGATCAGCCAGCGCTGCGTCTCGCTCAGCCAAGGCTGCGTCACGCCCAGACAGCGCTGCGTCTCGCTCAGCCAAGGCTTTGTCTCGCTCAGCCAACGCTGTGTCTCGCTCATTTTGTCTAACTTGGTTTTCTTGGGTTGTATCCTCCTGCCTTTTTCTATCATTGTAAGTGCTATGATGCCATGAAATTAGCCATTCATAATTTCCGGCCTCCCACTGCTTATCTTTTTTTTTCGATGTTGCCTGACTCATTGCCATTGCCAAAATATCACGATGCGCCAGAGCGGAGGTTTTTAAAATTTCAAGTTGGATCAGGGGTATATGCCATGTTTCCCCATTTTGACCCATGACGTCTCGTAAGGCTTCGGTAAGATTAATCGTTGGGGCCGAAATTCCAACCCTGAGATGAACTGGCATCTGTGCCATTTCCATTGCCAATCCCATCTTTTCATCGTATTCATAGGAGATAGTGGGAACTCCTGCGGCAATTGAAGTAATAACGCCATGTAGACGCATGGCTACCACGGCATCACACTGACTTATGAGGGTGGCAGCAGCCTGGGGAAGAAGGTTGTCCATGATTACTGAGGAAATATCTTCATGCAATCCCTTGGCCAATTTTTCCAAGAGAGGTCTGTCGGAGATGGCTAAGTAAGTATCCCGAACAGTCTGAAATCCAATCCATACACATGTCCAGTCACTGGTTATTGTCTGGTTTAGAGCCTCAAGAAGATTCCGCGACCATGCAGTATCATTTTGCCAATCGCGCACAATGAGCCCAAGTTTTTTCTTACCATTACAGTTAATAAAAGGCTCTTCGCGCGAAAATAAATCCCGAGATGAAAGTATCCACCATGATGGGTCCGGTGCCACGATGACTTCTCGATTCACGCCAAGGTCTGCAAGTAAATCAGCTGAAACCTGATCTCTGACAGATGCAAAAGTTGCGGTTGAAAAAATATCCTTGACTACGCATTGCCCATCCCAACTTTTCAGTGGTCCAATGCCATGTGCCCAGATTAAAGTAGGAATGCCAAACTGCCGTGCTATGTAATAAGGGCGCGCAAAGGTCGAGACTTCATAAGCTTTCGGGTTATATATTTCTTCGATATTAAAACGATAGTGGTCTTGGAATATGCCGCCTCCTCCCATTACAAATAAGTCGGTCGACTTCATCTTAAGAGCGATTTCTGGAATATTAAAAAAGCTTACCGCAGGTAACTCCATCCTCGTCGAAGTGTAAAGTGGGTCCAGGCTTACAACCGTAAGTTCCCCGCCAAGTTCTCGTACCCAGATGTTGAGTATCATGAGAAGCAACTCATCTCCGACATTGGCCGCACCATAGCAGCCCGCAGTGAGAACGCGAATTGGATTTATTTGACTATTCATAATATTAGAGGCTGCCTAGGACAGGGTTTATGCTGGCGATTCAATTTATGGCCACTTTATTTAGACGTCTGATTATTAAGGAATTATCTAATTAGCAATCGGCCAGAGGCGGGACAAACCCGTGACCCCCTGAAGTTGATCCCATATCATAGACCATGCTTGTGTGGGCAGGGTTAATGCTGAGCGAAATGACCTCAACCCCCAGGTTATTGGCCCATTGCTGTAACCTATTCAGCAGTAATTCGTCCCCCAGATTGCCCTCGCCATAAAAGCCAAATATGAGTATTTTTTTATCGGTTCATTCGATTATCCTTTCCTTTCTACGGGGTCTGCCGAACTAAATTCATCTTCCACCGCCCTGCGCAGCGTCTCGCACCGCAGGGTCCAGGTCTGACCGGCGGCGAATGCCTGGCGTAGGGCACTAGGGTCAGTAGTAGCCGCACCTTCCGCTAAAGCCTCATCAATGCCATGGAGGAATCCAGCCTCGTCCTCGGCAACTGTGACCAAATGGGATAGGGCCTCCATCTCGGGCAGGGCCACGGAAACCACGGGTTTGCCGGCGCTCAGGTACTCGTAAACCTTGACCGGATTGGTGGCTAGCGTCAGGGGGATCCGACGAAAAGGTAGGATACAGACATCGAAGCCATGCAGATAATAGGGCAGACGAGCATAAGGAAGCTCACCGGTCAACCGCACATTCGGCAAACCCGACAAATACTGCTTCGCCCGGCATTGGTCGTGGCCAATGAGCAGAATCAGGCAATCCGGGAACCGCTGGGAAGTCGCCTCAACCAACCCCAGATCCATCCACTCAGCTATGGCGCCAAAATAGCCGATCACCCGGCGGCCAGCGGGATCCCGGAACGCGGCCTTGGGCTTGGTTGCGAAATGTTGGAAATCTACGGCATTGCGCAAGAGCAAACGCCGCTCCGTGTGGGGGGCCGTATCCTGGTCCAGCCACGCAGAGGACAGGATGGTGAGGTCCGCCCTCCCAAAGAGGGCCAACTCAGCCTGGGACAGCCCCGTGGAATAGGTATCCTTGTCGAAATGGAAGCCTTCATGCAGATCCATACGGTCATAGACAAGCCGGGCCGGCGCCGGTACGGATGCCAAATGGCTCCAGAAGGGATGCTGGACCAGGGAAATGGGACTCTGAATCCCGGCCCAGGCAACCAGTTTGCACACGCTGGCGCTCAACTGGCGTTGTGCCGCTATCGAGGGCATTTCAAAGTAGATTGAGGGGGCCCCACGTACCTGCAGAAAAACTTGATATAACCGGCCCTCCCGGTCTAGGGCCTCGACGCGAAAGCCCGGATTGTGATGATCCACGAAATTAGGGGAGATGTAGAAGATCCGCCGCCCGGTCCTGGCTAATTCCCGAGCCAGATGCTGAGGCCGTTGCAGGCGGTAATGCCAGTCGATCAAGCCCCAGAATAAATAGTCTGGGCCCTCTGGGGGACCCCCAGAGACCATTGCCCCCGGCGGGCGCCCAAGGCCCATGAGCCGGGGAAAAAAGCGCCGTGCCAGGCGACCCAAGGTGGGGCGGTCCAGCCCCAAGAAACGCCAGGTCACGCTGGCACTGGTCCAGGCAGCGACCGCGCGGCAAGCCGCCCTAGCCACTCCCGCATTCCCTTTGGCGGGGGCAGCCCAAGATGCTCCAAGACTTTTCGCCAACGGTAGGCCCGGGAGAAATGCAGGACCAACGCCCCCCGCGCCGCCGTGAGGAGCCCCTTCCAAGTGGTACCCAGAACATTGTGGCAGATGGGAACGCAGGGGATGCAGAAGACCTCCACCGCTTTTACCGGTTTCCTGGCTTGCCGAATGTTCAAGGAAAATCCAGGGCTTGGGGGAAAGTGGTTGATATCATTTGATTCCCTTCATTTGCCCTCTTGGTGCAGAGAGGCTGGCGACGTGGGTATTGCGCGAAAAATACTCCTAACGAATGGCGATTACCCATTTGGGTCTGGACCCTGGTTGGTCTAACTTTAAGAACTCAAGGTGCTGACTTCTTGAGCCATAAAATATGCCCACGGCTCATCACAGTGGGCTTGTATCCACGAAACTGATTTTACAGTCGGTTATTTCATACTCAAGAAAGCCCTGGCGAGAAAGGCTGCCATTTGCTCGCGGTTAACCTCATTGCCGGGGCAGTAGTTGCCATTGCCACAACCCTGGGTAACACTAAGTTCAACAAGGCGCTTGATGTAACGGCAAAAAAAGTTGCTGGGCGCCACATCCTGGAAAGGCGCGACTCCACCGCAGTAATCCAATGCCGGCTCGCCCGCGACCGCCCTGACGATGAAGGCGGCCATCTGCTCACGGGTGACAAGACCTTGGGGACAATAGTTACCACCGCCGCAACCGCCGGTGATATTCAGTTCTGAGAGGCGCTTGATGTAGCGGCAGGACCAGGCATCCGGTGCAACGTCGCTGAAAGAAGATGATCCACCGCAGTAGTTGGCAGCGGGTTCACCCTCGACGGCCCGCACGAGGAAGGCGGCCATCTGCTCGCGGGTCACGAGACCCTGTGGGCAATAATTGCCATTGCCGCAACCACCCGTGATGCCGGCATCGCGGATGGCGTGAATGTAGGCATAGGCCCAACTAGATGCCGGCACATCGTTGAAGGGCACTGACGAAAGGGCCGCGACCGCGCTGGCCAGGTTGATGCGTGGCTTCTGGACGCTGGTAATCTTGCCATCGGTGAGCGTATCCCCGTGGGCCGTCAGATAGGTTTTTACCTGGGCGGGCGTGAGATAGCTACCGGTTTTTGCCTTCGCGGCACTTTGGAGGACGGCGGCGGCGCCCGCGGCATAGGGGCAGGCCGCCGAGGTGCCCCCGAAGCTGGGGGTGAAATCGCCGGCGCTGTAACCGCCGGGTCCGACGATGTCCGCCGTATAGGCCTGGTTCGCGGGGGCGAAGAGGGTCAGGAAGGAAGCGGAATTCGAGTAGGCGGTAACTCTGTCGGCTACCGTGCTCTCGGAGACGTAATAGCCCGTGGCACAGCTGGTGGTGGCAGTTTTGGTAGCGCAGGAGTCGGCATTGACGCAGGGGGTATAGGTGCCAAAGTTGGCGTCATAGACCGCGCCGACCGAGTTGACGTAGGAAATACAGGCTGGCAACCCCATGCTGGCGCAGTAGCCGTCATTGCCCGAAGAGGCAAACAGCGTGATGCCGGCCGCCACCGCATTGGCGGCGGCGGTGGTCATGGCCGGTACGGCGGTATCGCAGGTGCCGGCATAGCTGCCGCCGCCGAAACTGGTGCTGATGATAAGGATGGGGTGGGCCGGGTCGTCGTGCTGGTGGGTGATCGTCCATTCCCAACCGGCAATCATGCTGGACCAGGGGGCCGAGCCGCTGGTGCCTGGGGAAATCTTGATGGCATAGAGCTTGGCGCCAGGGGCGACCCCGCCGATATAGTCGCCAGAATCACCTAGGTCGCCGGCGGCGATGCCGGCGCAGGCGGTGCCGTGGGCATGGCCGGTTATGCTGTCAGGCCGGGGGTCGGGGTCATTATCGCCGGTGTCGTAACCGCCGATGACCTTGGCGTTGAAGATGGGGTTGCCGCCGCCACCAAGGCGCGGGTGCGCCGTGTCGATACCGGTATCGCAGATGGCGATGCTCATGCCGCTGCCGTTGTAGGTCGCACTCGGGGTGTCGGCATGCATCAAGGGAATGCCCTGACGCAGATGTGGCTCCAGCACCCCATCCGGCTCGACGCGCAGGACGGCGGGATGGGCCAGGAGTCGCTCCAAGGCAGCGGGGGTGACGCGGGCAGCAAAGCCAAACTGGTAGGCGAAGCGTTGGGTGACGGTGAGGCCCGGCAGGTTGAGTTGCTGGATGGCCTGGCCCACCGCTTGGGTGACGGTGGCCTGCAACCGGGTGCGAATGGCTGGGTCCCGGAGATCGTAGAAGACCGGGGCCGCCGCGGAGGCCAAGTCCTCGGGACGATTGGGCGAAAACTCGGATTGAACTGCAAGCTCCATGGCCTCCACGGTGGGCTGGAGGGTGACGATCACTGCGGTGTCGCTGGCACCAGCCGCAAAAGCCGCCAGGACGGCATTGGCATTGAGAAGCTTGGGGTTGGTGGCCAGGTCGAGGGGCAGCGAGAGGTGCTGGGGGGTGCCTTGGGCCGGGTCGGTGAGCTCAGGCGTCGCAGCGAACTCGGTGCCATCCAGGACCGTGGGCGGCGTGGAAACCAGAGGGGCCAGGGGCCCGGCGAGGGTGGGTGCCTGGCCGGCTCCCAGGAGAAGGGGGAGAAAATAGGTAAGAACAACCCGGCCACTTTTACGTTCTGCGGCCCTTGATACCCAGGATTCGGGCAGAGGTTTCACTTGCATTCACTCCATTTTGATATGGTTACGACTGGCGCCGATTGGAAAGGTACGCTCCCCAAACTAAGCGTTACCCTAAGTCATCCTCTTGTCAACCAATTAGACCATCAGCTCTCGCCTAGCAGCTTCCGGTTGCCACCCAGGTGGCCCACATTTGCTCTTCGCCAGGTAGGAGCACGCTTTTTGCCAACCCAGCCTAACCGCCTCTGACGCTTCTATCGAGGGAAGGCAAGCCTGAGAGAGGATAACAACGACAGGGGGCAATTTAGTTGACGGGGGCTGCCCCCCGGCTGATAGACTCGTCGCCAAGCTGAGCGGGGTCTCTTGTTTAGGGCAATCCCATGACACACTCACGATACACCTGTGAGTGAAAAGGGGCGGTTATCCACAAGCATAGCAACACAGTCGCTAGGCTAACAGGCTGATTATATTACTGTATTGCGTTGTAACTTGTTGATTAAGTAAGAATCAGGATCTGACGGTAGTAATACCGTGCCGGTTCAAATCCGGCCCTCGGTACCAACGCAAGGGCTTGTGCCGCAGAGCGCGGCCATTTTTTAGCCCCGAGAGGGGGGCTGGGGTCAGGCTTGCGGGCCCGGCTCTGCGGCGGATTGGCCGCTAGCGGTGTCGGTAAGCTTGCCGAAAGCCCATCTCAGTGATAGATTTACGCGTTTTCCAAGATCAAGCCCCTCAGGGCATAGTCAGGGTCACCATGAAAGAAGGCATTCATCCCGCGTATCGCGACACCAAGGTCGCCTGCAGTTGCGGCAACCAGTTCATCACCCGCTCCACCTTGGGCAAGGACCTACACGTGGAAGTCTGCTCCGCTTGCCACCCCTTCTACACCGGCAAGCAGAAGATCGTGGACACTGGCGGACGCGTGGACAAGTTCCGCCGCAAGTACGGCCGCTGAAGTACCCCCTGCTACGCCCGGGCCGGTGATGCCAAATCGCATCCCGGCGCTTTTGCTGCTGTGGGTGATGGGGTTGTTCCCCTTCACCGTCTGGTCCGCTTGCCCCCTTCCCGCCCAATCCGAGCCCGCCCGCGTCACCCAGGTCATCGATGGCGATACCCTGGAACTCGCGGATGACACCCGGGTGCGCCTCATAGGGATCAACACCCCCGAGATAGGTCGCGACGGCAAAGCCGACGACCCCGGCGCCCGCCAGGCCAGTGCCGCCCTGCGGGAACTGCTAGCCGCGAGCGGCTGGCGCGTGCGTCTTGTCGCCGACGGCGAGGGCCGCGACCGCTATGGCCGCCGGCTCGCCCACCTCTTCGACGCCCAGGGGCGCAATATCAGCGAGCAATTGATAGCGCGCGGTCTGGCCTACCAGAGCCCCTTCCCGGCCAACCCGACCTTTCTAGACTGCTACAAACAGGCCGAGGACGAGGCCCGCGGCGCCAAGCGGGGCCTCTGGAGCCGTCCGCCCCTCGATGCCACCCGGCTCAAGGCCTCTAACACTGGCTTCGCGCGCATCGCCGGACAGGTCAAGTCCGTCGGCCCCTACCGCGACGGCCTGCGCATCAAGCTGGAGGGCGGGCTGGAATTGCAAATCCAGTCCGAGGACCTGCCCCATTTCGAGGTCGCCCGGCTCCGCAAGTTGAAGGACCAGCGCCTGGAGGTTCACGGCTGGATCTACCGCCACCAAGGCCGGCCGCGGATGCGACTGCGCCACCCCGCCGCCATCATCTCGCCAACGCTGTAAGGGCGCGCGCCTCCGCCACCAGCCGCTCGACCGCCGTGGAGTCCAGGCCCCGCTCTGGTTTTTCATCCCGGGTAGCGAGGGGTGGATTGCTGCGGGCCAGGGTGGGCAGCACCAGCAGCTCGATGGCAGTGTCGCCGGCGATGAAGGTCAGGATGGGCGCAAAGCGCCGCGACCCATCCGCGAAGTGCCGCTGCTCCTGGCGTTCTCGCCAGGGGATCCCCTGGTTGAGGAGTGCGAGGACGATCTCGTCCACGGCCTCGGCGAAGAGATGCAGGCGCACCGGCTGATCGGGGTCGGGATAGTCATCGGCCAGGGCCCCTACCAGGCGGGGGCCAAAGCGGGAAAAGTGGCGCATGGCCGCCAGGGCCTGCTCGCGGCGCTGGAGCAGGGCCGCCGCCTGGTCGGGTCGCCAGAACAGCCGCCGGTAGGCCAGCAGCGCCTCCTGGACCTCCTCGTTGCTCGGCCAGAGGCGCTTGTTGTCGATCCCCGCCCGCTCCGCCACCTTGCGCCGCGCCCGCTCGGGCTCGGCGATTCCCTGTTCCGCCATCAGCCGCGCCGTCTCCTCCGCCAGCCAACGGCGCTGGCTATCCGCGCGATCGCGTTTTCGCATGCTCTTTCAACCTCCGGCGGGGTTAGGGTGCGTTAGCATAAAGTAACCTCAGGGCCTGAACCATCCCCGGGCCTAGCCGCCTAGCCACGAAATCTCGGAGTCTTGTTCCGAATTTTCAAGTAAAATCCCCGCATGATTGCCAGACCAGCCCATCTCCAACGGCTTTCGCGCCTGCTGCACAGCTTCCCCGTGGTCGCCATTCTGGGCCCCCGGCAGGTAGGCAAGACCACGCTGGCTCGTCAACTGGCAGGGCAATGGCCAGAGCCCGTGCGCCATTTCGATCTGGAGGACCCCGAGGATCAGGCGCGTCTCAGCGATCCATCCTTCGTTCTCAAGCCTCTGACGGGGTTGGTAGTGCTGGATGAAGTCCAGCTCAGGCCGGATCTCTTCCCCCTGTTACGGGTCCTGGCCGACCGGCCGGGGCTACCCGCGCGCTTCCTGCTATTGGGCAGCGCCTCGCCCGACCTGATAAAGGGTGCCGCCGAGAGCCTGGCGGGGCGCGTCGCCTTTCATGAACTGGATGGCCTGGCCCTGGATGAATTGGCGCCACTGGCCCAAGACCGGGATTGGATCGATGCCCGCTGGTTGCGGGGTGGTTTCCCGCGCGCCTGGCTGGCGGAGGATCTGGCCGCCAGTCGTGAGTGGCGCGAGTCTTTCATCCGAACCTATCTGGAACGGGATCTGCCGCAATTGGGCATCAAGCTGCCGGCGCTGACGCTGCGCCGTTTCTGGACCATGTTGGCCCATTATCACGGCCAGACCTGGAACGGGAGCGAACTGGCCCGGGCCCTGAGCGTCAGCGATAAGACCCTGTCCCGCTATCTGGATATCCTGGAAGGAACCTACATGGCCACGCGCTTACCGCCCTGGCACACCAACCTGGGCAAGCGCGAGGTGAAAGCGCCCAAGGTCTATGTGGCCGATACAGGTTTGCTGCACAGTCTGTTACGCATTGGCGCCAGCGATGATTTGCTGGCCCACCCCAAATGCGGGGCCTCCTGGGAAGGTTTTATGCTGCACCAGGTGCTGCGGCGTACCGATGCCCAGCGGGGCGAATACTTCTTCTGGGGGGTGCATTCTGGCGCCGAGTTGGATCTGCTGGTGATCAAGGACGGGCGCCGCCTCGGCTTCGAGATAAAACTGACGAGATCCCCCGCCGTCACGCCGTCGATGCGGTCGGCGCGCGAGCAGTTGCGCCTAGACCACCTCTCCGTGATCTGCCATGGGGATGGCGCCCCCTGGCCGCTGGCCGAGGGTATCGACGCCGTCCCCGCCGCCTGCCTGGCCGGGCCGCAATGGCCTATTGCCTAATCCCGATCCCGCGCCTTCTCGCTCCGTCCCCGTCATTCTTCACCCGCCAATGGGGAAAAGTTATATATTGTTCACCCTTGGCTACTTAATCCCTACTCAAACTTCCCCACGCCTGAAATAAACGTTCTCCATCCATGTTCAGCCTTGGCTTTGGCCGCAAGAAGGCGCCGCTCCTGGGATTGGATATCGGTTCGACCGCCGTCAAGCTGATCGAACTCTCCCAAGCCGGGGCCGGTTCCGCCCACACCTATCAGGTGGAAAGCTGCGCGCTCGAACCCTTGCCGCCCGGCGCCATCGCCGAGAGAAGGATCGCCGACCCCCAGTTGGTGGGCGAGGCCATCCGCAAGGCCGTCGCCCGCTCCGGGAGCCGCGCCAAGGCCGCCGCCGTCGCCGTGTCCGGTGCCGCCGCCATCACCAAGATCATCACCTTGCCAGAGGGCCTGAGCGAGGAGGAGATGGAAAGCCAGATCAAGATGGACGCGGACCAATATATCCCTTACCCCCTCGACGAAGTCGATCTCGACTTCACCCTGCTAGGCCCGGCGGTCACCACGGGGGAAGTGGATATCCTCCTCGCCGCCGCCCGGCACGAGATCGCCATCAACCTGATCATTGCCCTGGAAATCGCGGGCCTCACGACGAGCATAATCGATGTGGAGCCCTACGCCCTCGAGAACGCCTGTATTCTGGCGCTCGGCGCCCAGGGCGAGGGCCAGACCATCGCCATCGCCGACATCGGCGCCAACGCCATGCGCCTTCAGGTGATGCGCCAGGGCCGCACCCTCTTTACCCGCGAGCAAGGCTTTGCCGCCGCCCAATTGTTTGAGGAAGTCCAGCATCGGTATGACCTGGCCCCCGAAGAGGCCCGGCGCCGCGTCATCGAGGACGATCTGCCGGAGGCCTTTGTCGCCGAGGTGCGGGAACCCTTCGCGGCCGCCCTGGCCCAGCAGATCGGCCGGGCCCTACAGTTCTTCTATTCCTCAAGCTCCTCCAAGTCGGCGGATCAAATCCTCCTGGCCGGCGGCATGGCCGGACTTCCTGGTCTGGACCAGGTGATCTGGCAAAGCCTGGGCATTACGGCGTACGTCGCCAATCCCTTTATCCATATGACGCTGGGGCCCAAGGTTGGGGTCCAGTTGATCCAGCGCCAGGGTCCCGCCCTGGCCCTTGCCGTTGGCCTGGCCTTGCGCCGGTTCGACTAAATGGTACGCCTCAACCTCCTGCCTTGGCGCGACGCCCGGCGGCAACGCCTAAAGCGTCTCTTCGTAATCTATGGCCTGGCCGCCATGCTGGCCACCTTGGGCGCCGCCGTCGCCAGCTATCTGGTCATCGACGGCCTGATCCTGGCCCAGGAGTCCCGCAATGCCTTCCTGACCGCCGAGATCGCCAAACTGGATAGAAAGATAAAGGAGATTAAGGAGATCGAGGGGAAAAAGGCGGACCTGCTCGCGCGCCTGGATATCATCCAGGAGTTGCAGCAGATCCGCCCGGAGGTAGTGCATCTCTTCGACGAGATCGTCACCGCCATCCCCGATGGCGTCTTTCTCACCGGGATCAAGCAGAGCGGTCGCAATGTGGTACTGCAGGGGCGTGCCCAATCCTACGGTCGCATCTCGGACCTGATGCGCAACATCAAGGCTTCGGCCTGGATCACCAACCCCACCCTTAACATCATCAAGGATCAGGAAAAATCAGGCCGGGGTCTGAGCCAATTCGAGTTGCAGTTCCAGCAACAACGGCCGCCGGCGCCGAAACCGGAGGAGGACAAGGCCCCGACCTGAAGGCCGGCGCGGACCTTGGCCCAGCATGGATCTCAACCAACTCAACGAACTGGATTTCAGCAACATCGGCGATTGGCCGGTGGTGGCCAAGGCCATCCTCGTCGTCTTTCTGTGTGGTGTCTTGGTGGGGGGTTGGTACTGGTTCATCAGTCAGGATCAATTAGACAAGCTGAGCCGGGTCGAGGCTCAGGAAGCCGAACTCAAGACCACTTTCGAGGCCAAGCAACGCCTGGCGGCCAACCTGGAAATCCATCGGGAACAGTTGGTTCAGATCGAGGAGTTTTTGACCGATCTGCTCCGGCAGTTACCCGGCAGCGCCGAGATCGCGGCCCTGCTGGTGGATGTCTCCCAGACAGGCCTGGCGGCGGGGCTGGAATTCGACCTGTTTCGCCCCGCCGGGGAGGTTTCCAAGAGTTTTTACGCCGAACTGCCCATCCAGGTGGAGGTGACCGGCGCCTACCATGAGTTGGGCCGGTTCGTCAGTGGCCTCGCGGCCTTGCCGCGGATCGTCACCGTCCATGATGTCGCCATCTCCTCCCTGAACACGGAGGTCCGCGCCAATGCGGCGGCCAGCAAGCTGCGCATGCAGGCCACCGTCAAGACCTACCGTTACATCGAGGACGAGGAGACCAACAAGGCCCCGGAGGCCAAGCCAGGCGGCAAGGCTGCGAAGCCAGGAAAAGCCAAAAAATGAGTCCCGGGGTCCGGATCGCCTGGTACTCCGCCCTGGGTGGCGTGGCCTTGGGGCTGGCCGCTTGTGGTAATCCCGATCTGACCGATCTGGAAGACTACGCCAACCAGATCCGGATGCGACGGCCGCCACCGATCGCCCCCCTGCCGGATTATGCCTTGGTCGAAGGCTTCCCCTACGACCCGGGTCAGCGTCGCGACCCCTTCCTCATGGACAAGGAGACGGCCGCTATCACCAGCCCGGAGAACCTGGAGACCGGCGGCATAGCCCCCGATCCCCATCGGCCTCGGGAGAATTTGGAGCGTTTTGCCCTGGATAGCTTGCTCATGCAGGGCATCTTGCAGCAGGATGGCACCATCTGGGGCCTGGTCTTCGCCCGGGAGGATAAAACGCTCCATCGCATCGCGGTCGGTAACTACCTGGGTCAGAACCATGGCCGGGTCATCCGCATCACGGAGCAGAGGATCGACCTCATCGAGCTTATCCAGGATGGCGCGGGGCGCTGGATGGAGCGGGAGGCATCCATGGCCCTGATTCAGGACGGGAAACGGGGAAAATAGGTGGGCCGAGGGCACGCAACAGACATGCAGGCGCTTTCACTCATGAGGATCCGGCGGTCAGGGCCCGCCCTGGCCAGGGTTGCCAGCGCGCAACCGTGTCCCACCTGGCTGTTGCTGCTGATCCTGACCTGGCCGGTCAGCGGTCTGGCGGCGGCTCTCAAGGACGTGGAATTCGCCTCCCTCCCCGGCAATCAGGTCCGCATCGACCTGGTGCTGACTGAGCCCGTGGCCGCCCCCCGGGACTTCTCCACCGATATGCCGGCGCGCATCGTGCTCGATCTGCCGGGGGTGACCAGCGAACTGCCCCGTAAAAACGTGGCGATTGACGTGGGCCCCGTCCAGAGCCTGACGGCCCTGGACGCAGAGGGTCGCACCCGGGTCGTCGTCAACCTCGCCACCCCCGTGCCTTACCGGGTCCAGAGCCAGGGTGATCGCATTACCATCGCCATCAACGAGTCCGCGGTCAACTCGCCCCTGGCCGTCCCGGCGCCGGTGGCCATGCCCAGCACGGGGTCCAGCGCGGCCAAGGGTCCCGAACTGCGGGGCATCGACTTCCAGCGGGCCTCCGACGGCGCGGGCCGTGTCCTGGTGAAACTGCCCAGGCCCGATACCCGCGCCACCGTCGCGGAGCAGGGAGGTAAGGTGGTCGTCGAGGTCCTGGATACCTCCTTGCCGGCGCGCCTGCGACGCCGGCTGGACGTGGTGGATTTCGGCACCCCCGTCGTCGCGATCGAGTCCCGGCCCCAGGGGCGCGACGTCGCCATTACCATCCAACCCACCAAGGATTACGAATACCTGGCCTACCAGGTTAACGAGCTCTTCACCATTGAATTCCGCAAACTGACCCAGGAACAGCAGGAACGGAAAAGGCGGGACCAGATCACCTTCAGTGGCGATCGGTTGACCCTCAATTTCCAGGACATCGAGGTCCGCGCCGTGCTGCAGCTCCTGGCGGACTTTACCGGGCTCAATTTGGTCGCCAGCGATTCCGTCAAGGGCAATGTCACCCTGCGCCTCAAGAACGTGCCCTGGGATCAGGCCCTGGATATCATTCTCAAATCCAAGGGCTTGACCATGCGTCAGAAGGGCAATGTCATCATGATCGGCCCCACCGAGGAGGTCGTGGCCCGCGAGGAGCAGGAATTGGTGGCGACGCAAAAGATCGAGGAGCTGGTGCCCCTGCGTACCGAGAATATCCAGATCAACTACGCCAAGGCCACGGATATCGCCAAGTTATTGGCCTCCCAGCAAATGCAGGTGGCCAAGGTCTCGGGTAGCCTGCAGCAAGGGGCCGCCCAGGCTGAGGAGGAGGAGACCCAGGCCCGGGGACTCCTGTCCAGCCGGGGCAGCGTCACCGCCGATGAGCGCACCAACACCCTCCTGGTCCAGGACACGGCGGATAAACTCGAACAGATCCGCCTGCTGGTCGCGCGCCTGGATGTGCCCATGCGTCAGGTCATGATCGAATCGCGCGTCGTTATCGCCTCCGATAATTTCGCCCGGGAACTGGGGGTGCGTTTCGGCGCCAATCGTCTCCAGGTCAATGAGAACAAGGGTGATTTTAATGAAGTGTATGGGGGGAGGCCGGGTACTCTTACGTCGGAGGACTACTGGGGCACACAAATATGGAACCCTGATGTAGGTCAAGCTGGAGAGTATACGGTCCCCCTCATGGTCGATTTACCCGCCGCCAATCCCACCAGCGCGATCAACTTCCTCATCGGCAAGATTGGCAGCTATCTGCTGCAGCTCGAACTGACCGCCATGCAGCAGGAAGGCCGGGGTGAAATCATCTCGAATCCCCGGGTCATTACCTCCGATAAGCAGAAGGCCGAGATCGAGGTTGGTCAGCAGGTCCCGATCGTCACCCCTGGCACCCAAAACGAACCGCCCACCGTCAAGTACCAGGATGCCACCCTCAAACTCACGGTAACCCCCCACATCACCCCGGATAATCGGATCCTCATGGCCTTGAAGGTGACCAAGAACGAGGCCGACGAGGCCTTGAAAGTCGATGGCAATCCCTACATCAATAAAAGAGCGGTCGAAACCAATGTGCTCGTCGATAATGGCGAGACAGTCGTCCTGGGTGGTGTCTTCGAGCGATCCCGGTTCACGAGCAAAGAGCAGGTGCCCTGGCTTGGCAACCTGCCGATTGTTGGCAATCTCTTTAAGAATGATGCACGCAAGGAAACCAACAATGAATTGCTCATCTTCGTTACCCCCAGAATTCTCCAGCCGGAGTTAAAATCGCGTTGAAACCACGCGCCGTCCTAATCCGAAAAAGCATGCGTCCATGAAGCGGTTAAACAACATCTTTCTTATCGGCCCCATGGGGGCCGGCAAATCCACCATCGGCCGCCAGCTTGCCGAGGCCCTGTCATTCCGATTCGAGGACAGCGATCACGAGATCCAGCGCCGCACCGGGGTGGACATCTCTACCATCTTCGAATACGAAGGCGAGGAGGGCTTTCGCAACCGCGAGCAGCAGGCCATCGCCGACCTGACCAATCAGGAGGGCATCGTCCTGGCCACCGGCGGCGGCGCCATCCTGCGGGAGGTCAGTCGCCAGAATCTGGCGGCCCGCGGCGTGGTGATCTATCTCCATTGCAGCCCCGAGCAGCAATTCTCCCGTACCAACCGCGACCGCAACCGGCCCCTGCTGCAGACGGAAGACCCGCTCGAGCGCCTGCGCCAGCTCATGGACGAGCGCGAACCCCTCTACCGTCAGGTCGCCGATCTGGTCGTCTCCACCGAAAAGCGCGGCACCGCCTCTGTCGTCAAGGAGATCCGCCGTCGCCTCGAGACGGAATTGTCATGACTCGCAGCCTCCAGGTGGCCCTGGGCGATCGCGCCTATCCCATCCACATCGGCCAAGGATTGCTGGCCGATACGCGCTGGTATCAGCCCCACATCCGCGGCCGTCAGGTCATGATCGTCACCAACGAGACGGTCGCCCCCCTCTATCTGGCCCCGGTCGCTCAGGCCCTGGCCGGCTATCAGGTGGCGCAAGTCATACTCCCGGATGGCGAGCAATACAAAACCCTGGAGGTCTGGAACCGTATCTTCGACGGCCTGCTGGGTAACCGCTTTGGCCGGGATTGCACCCTCATCGCCCTGGGCGGGGGCGTGGTGGGCGACATGGCCGGCTTTGCCGCCGCTTGCTACCAGCGCGGCGTCGCCTTCATCCAGGTCCCTACCACGCTACTGGCCCAGGTCGATTCTTCCGTCGGCGGCAAGACCGGCGTCAATCACCCCCTCGGCAAGAACATGATCGGCGCCTTCCACCAACCCGGCGCCGTCATCATCGACACCGACACCCTCAACACCCTGCCGGATCGGGAGATCGCCGCCGGCCTGGCCGAGGTCATCAAATACGGCCTTATCCGCGACCCCGCCTTCTTTGACTGGCTGGAGGTGCGGATGCCCGCCCTCCTGGCCCGCGACAGCCAGGCACTGGCCGAAGCCATCGAGCACTCCTGCCAGAACAAGGCGGAGGTGGTGGCGGCGGACGAACGGGAGGCCGGGCAGCGCGCCCTCCTCAACCTCGGCCATACCTTCGGCCACGCCATCGAGACCGGCATGGGCTATGGCGCCTGGCTCCATGGCGAGGCCGTCGGCGCTGGCATGTGTCTGGCCGCTGATCTGTCCCACCGCCTCGGCTGGCTCGCCGCGGACGACCTAGCCCGGGCCCGCGCCCTCATCACCGCTGCTGGCCTGCCCGTCGCCCCGCCCCCGGAATTGACGCCCCAGGCCTTCCGCGACCTCATGGCCGTCGATAAAAAGGTCCAGGACGGTCGCCTGCGCCTGGTCCTCCTCCAGGGTATCGGCACCAGCCTGGTCACCGGCAATTTTGACCTGGCCAAGCTGGACGAGACCCTGAGTCAGGCTTGACTGCAATAGGAGTAAAGGACCATGACCGACGAGAAGACCTACACCCCGGCGGAGATCGGCCAACGCCTGGCGAAGGCCTTGCCCACCTGGGACTATGCCGAGGGTTGTCTGCGGCGTCAGTACCGCACCAGCGGTTGGAAGGGCGCCCTGCTGGTAGCCAACACCATTGGCCACTTGGCCGAAGCCGCCTGGCATCATCCGGACCTGAGGGTCTCTTATGACTCGGTGGTTGTGGACCTGAAAACCCACTCGGCTAACGGCATTACCGACAAGGACTTCGAACTGGCCCGCAAGATCGAGGACACGGTACAGTGGCGACCGGCGGTGGGCAGTGCCCTCGACGGTACCCCGGATGATCCGCGCTTCCGCTACCTCTACTATGACTGAGCACGGCGCTCGTCATAGCCCCGTTACATCTTCATAGATCAGATCCAGCGGCAGCTCGAACCCCAGGCAGTCCAGCCGGATCTGACCCACCGGGTGGATTTCCGGTGCCCACTCCTCCTGGCGACGGAAAATCTGGACCTCGCCTCGCAAGCCAGGTAGTCCTCGACGCTGAGGTGTGGGTAGGAGGCAAGTTGGGGCATGGCAATGGGTACCTCTGCGGGGTCGGGTACGGTTCGGGTATCCTAACACCCCGGACCCACCTCCAGTGCGCGCTCAACTTCTCCCTGTCTTCAGGCAGAGGAAGGGGTGGTCACCCTCTCCACGCTACTGGCGCGTAGTAGGTTCTTGTACTATGCTAACGTATTAGCACGGGAGAACGACATGGGCCATCCTGTTTCGGTGCGGTTGGACGTGGACATGCAGTCAACGCTCGAAGACGCCGCCAAGGCGCGCGGTATCGGCTTGTCCACCTATTTGCGCGAACTCGCCGTCAACGAGGCCAAGCGCCTGCGGCGGGAGCGTATCCGCGATCAAAGCCGAGCGGTTGGCGCTTATGTCGCCACCTCGCCGGCAGCCCAGCGCTTCTACGACCAATGGGGTACGCCCACCGCCGAGGGCGAGCGTCGATGAACCTGGCCGCCGGCCAGATCGTCCTCGTGGACTGGCGCGATGCACTGCCCAAAGAGCCGAACAAGCGGCGACCAGCCGTCGTGGTCGAGGACAGCGACCTGTTCGACGAGACCTACCCGAATCTCATACTGGTGCCCCTCGCCGAAGACCCCCACCTCGCCATCGCGGACCTGTCCGTCCTGATCCCGCCCACTCCCAACAACGGCTGCGCCAAACCCTGTTATGCCCTGGCCCATCATGTCACGACCACCTCGAAGCAGCGTGTCAGTCCCACCAGTTCGCACATCGACGGTGCGGAACTTGCGTCCATCCGGCGCCTGATCGGCATCGCCGTGGGCTTGGAGTAAAAGGTTGGTGGCTAAGTCGCCATCGGCATCCACCTGCTCGACTCGGCCTACCATTGTCAACCGGCGGCGGAACTCGGCCGGGCCGGTTAGCGTGGAGGGCACGGCATGGGGTCGGGTGCCTATCATGAGCCTCGCGGCCTACCGCGACCGGTGGCCAGAGCTTGAATCGTCATCCAACCCCTTTGCGGTCGTCACCCAGGCCCATCTCCAGGCGCGCGAGACCACGGGCCAGGAACAAGCGCGCTACCGCGCCAAACTCACCCTGATTCGCAGCCTCTATCGGCGCGGCTATCAGCGAGCGGAGATTCTGGAACTGCTCCGCTTCATTGACTGGGTCTTGACACTTCCCGAAGGACTCGAGGACCAATTGTGGGCCGAAGTCCAACTGTTTGACGAGGAGAAACAGATGCGCTACGTGAGCAGCTTTGAACGCATTTTCAGCCGCCGAGGGATGGAAAAGGGGATGCAGCGGGGGATGGAAAAGGGGATGGAAAAGGGGATGGCAAAGGGGATGGAAAAGGGGATGGAGAAAGGCATCGGCAAAGGCCAGTCCCAATTGTTGCGGTTGCAGATCCAGCAACGCTTCGGGGCCTTGCCAGAAGACCTCGATGCGCGCTTGCAGGGCGCGCGGCCGGAACAGTTACAGGCATGGGCATTGCGCCTCTTGGACGCAGCCAGTCTTGAGGACCTGTTTCGGCCGGACAACGGGCACTGACGGGCCGGCAGTGACAACGCCGAGAAGAGATCCGGGCCTACCAAGAACTGGCGGCCAAAGGTCGGAGGATAGGTGAAGCCCGCAGCGAAGCCCGCGGTCGCCAGCGCGAGGCGCAACGGGTGCTGCGCCTCTTGCAGCGGCGCATCGGCCCCGTCTCGAAGACCCAGCAGGCGCGCCTTTGACCACCCTAAGCAGTCGGCCCCGCTGAAGATGCTCTGACCGGTTACCCCGTCAGGGATGTACGGCCCTTGCCACCGCCCAGAGCCAAGCCATGAGCCATGATCAAAACTTCAAGAACCTCATCCTCGACTACCCGCGCGAATCGATCGCCTTCTTCGCCGCCGTCGAGTCCCACGCCGTCGCCGCCGGAGCGCGGATCCTGCCGTTGCGCCAGGAACAATTACAGGAACGCCTGGGCGAACGCTTCCGTGAACTCGACGTCCCCCTGCTGATCGAATTCCCCGACGGCCCCCGCACCGCCCTGCTGTTCGTCTTCGAGGAAGAGACCGACCCCAAGCGCTTCGCCATCCATCGCCTGGCACACTACTGCCTGGACCTGGCCGAACTGTGCGCCACCGACCGGGTGGTCCCGGTGGTGATCTTCCTCCATCCTGGCCCCTACGCGACTCAACTGCGTCTGGGCAGCGAGCGCACGGCCTATCTGGATTTTCGCTACCTCGACTGCGCCCTCTTCGCGCTCCCCGCCCGCGACTACCTGCACAGCCGCAACCTAGTGGCGCGGCTGAACCTGCCCAACATGGCCTACGCCCCGCCCGACAAACTCGAGGTCTACGCCCAGGCCGTGCGCGGCCTAGTGGAACTCGAACCCCATCCCGAGAGACGTCTCAAATATCTCGACTTTATCGACATCTATGCCAACCTAGACGACAATGAACGCCACCTCTACGCCCAACGCTACCCCCAGGAGGCTGCCGAAATGAGCGGATTTGCCCAGCGCTTTATTGAGCAAGGCATCGAGCAAGGCATCGAGCAAGGCATCGAGCAAGGCATTGAACGCGGCCTCGCGCAAGGTGTGCAGCGCGGCGAAGCCCGCATCCTCCGCTCCCTGCTGCGGTTGCGCTTCGGAGAACTACCCGACGCCGTGCATCACCGCCTCGACACCGCCGATGCCGATACCCTGCTCCGCTGGTCCGCCCGGGTACTGACCGCACCGACCCTGGCGGCGGTGTTTGACGATGTAGCGCGTGAGTGAGGTGTACGGTACCGGCCCTGGCCGCGACCTGGCGCGCCAGACCCGCGCCCCGGCCCCCCACCTCGCCCGCGCGGACTTGGCCGTCCTGATCCCGCCCACCCCCAACCAGGGCTGAGCCACACCCGGTGATGCCCTGGCCCATCAGGACACGACTACCGCGCGGCAGCGTGATTACTGAAGCCCCCGCCGCCATTACCGCCTGGCTCAAGCGCACCGGGCACTGACGCCGGCGCACCGGCCCTGGCCGCCTGGGTCACCTTTCTCGAACACTGGCAGGAGAAACACCGAATGCAACAGATCGACTATCCCCCGGTGCCACAAGCCCTGGAACGCCTCCGCCAGCGCAGCGCCGACCCGGAAATCCAGCGCCTCGCCTTCGTACGCGAGCGCGCCCTGCGCGACGAGCGCAACGAACTGTTTGGCGCGCGAGAGGAAGGACGAGAGGAAGGGCGAGAGGAAGGGCGAGAGGAAGGGCGAGAGGAAGGCCGAATCCAAGGCGAAGTCACCATCCTCGAACGCCAACTGCGCCACCGCTTTGGCCCCGTGAGCGAGGCCACCCGGACCCGCCTCCAGACCGCCACCCCCGCACAACTCGAGGCCTGGGCCGAGCGCCTGCTCGACGCGCCCAATAGCGAGGCGGTCTTCCGGGAGCAATGATGAGCCCTACACCCATCCCCGCGGGGTACGCTAGGATTTCAGGTGATGCCGCCCAACCATGCCAAGTTCAGCCCCGACGAAAGCCAAGCGATGAAGACCGACAAACAGATCTACACCCTGCTCAGCGCCGACCCGGACTTCCTGCGGCTGCTCACGGGCGGCATCGCGGTGCGCGGGGTTTATCAGTTCGAGGCCCTGTCCGTCAAAGGTCTGGAACGGCACACCGACGGCGTACTGATCCCGCGGGCGACGACCGAAGGGATCTGGGTCATTGAGTTTCAGGCCCAGCACGACCCCCTGATTTACCATCGGCTGTTGACGGAAATAGCCCTGGTGGGCGAACGGCATCCCACCCGGGAGGTGCGCGGCTGCCTCCTGTTCGCCGACGCCACCCTGGACCCCCGCACCGAGCCCTGGCATGGACTGATCGAGCGCGACGCCGCCGCCCCGCTCCGGCGTGCCTGTCTCCCCGCAGTGCTGGAACAACTGGCGCGCGAGGTGCCGGACCACCCGCTGCTGGGGGTCTTCCTCCCCTACCGGGAAGGCGACTTGGAACGCTTGCGCACCCAGGCCCCGCCGGTCTATCGTCGCTTACAAGAGGCCAACCTGCCGGAGGCGACCCGCCGGCACTGCGTGGACGTCTTTCAATCCTGGTTAATGGCGCGATTCAAAGCGCTGAATTTAGAGGAGATCCTGAATATGCTAGGTGAACTCACCCCCTTGGAAGAGACCCGGGCCTATAAAGAGCTGGTATCCAAAGGCCAGATCATGGGCGAGGCCCACGGCCGTCAGCGCGAGGCGCAACTGGTGCTGCGCCAATTACAGCGGCGCATCGGCCCCGTCGCGAAGACCCACCAGGCGCGCATCACCGCCCTGGCCATCGACGACCTGGAAACCCTGGGTGAAGCCCTCCTCGACTTCACCGAAGCCGCCGACCTGGCCGCCTGGCTGGCGGGGCACTGAGGCTGCCGGCCGCCGCCAGAGCCGTTGTTCCCGCCCCCCGGCGGGCCGCCCCTCCGCCTGAAGTTAGGCCATGAGGAGGACCCTATCCTTATCCTGGGGCAGGTCAATATTGTTGGCCGTAGGTGGGTCAGTTTAGGTGGCCAGTAACAAATGCGAAGCCCTGCTGGCGCGGATGGAAATCCAAGCCTGGCTGCGCGGCTTGCCAGCGGAGGACCGCCTGCGCGGCCTGGCTGCCGAAGAGCGCCTGCGCGGTCTAAATGCCGAGGAGCGCCTGCGTGGCATGGCAGCCGAGGACATCCTGCGCCAAATAGACCCCGCCGCCATTACCGCCTGGCTCAAGCGCACCGGGCACTGACGCCGGCGCACCGGCCCTGGCCGTTTGGGTCACCTTTCTCGAACACGGGCAGGAGCAACACCGCATGCCACCGATCGACTACCCCCCGGTGCAACAAGCCCTGGAGCGCCTCCGCGGCATCAGCGCCGATGCCGAAATCCAACGGCTAGCCTTCGTGCGCGAGCGCGCCCTGCGCGACGAGCGCAACGAACTGTTTGGCGCGCGAGAGGAAGGGCGAGAGGAAGGCCGAATCCAAGGCGAAGTCACCATCCGCGAACGCCAACTGCGCCACCGCTTTGGCCCCGTGAGCGAGGCCACCCGGACCCGCCTCCAAACGGCCACCCCCGACCAACTCGAGGCCTGGGCCGAGCGCCTGCTCGACGCGCCCAATAGCGACGCGGTCTTCCGGGAGCAATGAAGGGCACTGCACCCCTCCCCGCCGGGCACGCTCGGATTTCCATCGAGCAAGGCATTGAACGCGGCCTCGCGCAAGGTGTGCAGCGCGGCGAAACCCGCATCCTCCGCTCCCTGTTGCGGTTGCGATTCGGGGAACTACCCGACGCCGTGCATCACCGCCTCGACACCGCCGATGCCGATACCCTGCTCCGCTGGTCCGCCCGGGTACTGACCGCACCGACCCTGACGGCAGTGTTCGACGATGTAGTGCGTGAGTGAGGTGTGCGATACCGCCCTGGCTGCGACTTGGCGCGCCAGCCCCCCGCCGCGGACCCCCCCCCTCGCCCGCGCGGACCTGGCCGTCCTGATCCCGCCCACCCCCAACCAGGGCCGAGCCACACCCGGTGATGCCCTGGCCCATCAGGACACGACCACCTCGCGGCAGCGTGTCAGTCCCACCCGGTCGCGCAGCGACGGCCCGGAGCTCGCCGCCCTCCGGCGCCTAATCGGCATCGCCGTTAGCTTGGCGTAACGGCTTCCCGGCGGGCATCTCCCCGGCTCGGCGCTGAAGACCGACAAACAGCGCTACACCCTGCTCGGCGCCGACCGGGCAACCCTGGGTGAGGCCCGCCGCGACTTTACCGACGCGGCGGACCTGACCGCCTGGCTGGCAACGCCTGGAGGCCGCGGGTACCACCCGACACCCCGGACCGCGGTTGAGCGTCATCCCTTACCCCTGAAGGTCATCAGGGTCGTCAGCAGGGTCGGGGGGTAGACACAGACCGGGAAGTGGTAGGGACTGGGCCGGCCTGCGCGGGGTAAGGCCTACCCCCCACCTGACCTTGCTCGCCTAATTGCACCATTGCTGTTCGCACGGCTCACCATCATGGTTGCCGTCCATTTGCGTGTTTGGACAGTGTTGGAGAAAGTAAACGGCTTCAGCGCACGAAGTCATTTGCGAGCAGTGGGTACGACCATCGCACCGGAAATTCTGGATAGGTGCGGTTGCAACTGGCTCTGTAAGGTATTCTGCCTTAACAGTGGAATGGGGGGATGTGAACCTTGTGTAGCCATACACGCCGATGGCACCGAGGGCGAGCAGGCCAAGGAATGGGGAAAGTAGGTTGCGCATAGAGGCGGATGATTCTCTATGGCGTGCCTGATGCGAAGTGGTGTTGCTCCCTGGGCACAAAATGCGAACTGCGCCCTTCTTCCCGTCGTTACCTGCTTCAATTTCGAAGGAAATGATCTCCCCAACGTGAGGACGCCTGCTATCCCGGGGGAAAGCGGATATGTGGACAAAGAGAACATCACCCCCTGAGGCGGGGGCAATGAACCCAAATCCACGATCGTCATTCCACTTAATAAGGGTACCGTGAGTTCGCATGCTTACCCCTGTACATTAAGAGAGATCCCCTTGCGCGCCGTGGAGCTGCACCGCTTCTCCTAGGCGCTGAGGCGCCTCATTGGCCTCCGCTTTGACATCCTATCGGCGGCAAGCCAGCGGCAAACCATCTCTACTCATCTCCCGGTAAATCAGGCACCCCGCCGTGCCCGCAAACCCTCCATGACCGCCAGGGCCAGGGGATGGCCGGCGACGGCGGCCCGTCGGATCAGGGCCAGGCCCTCCGTGGGGTCGGTCATGGGCGCCGCGATCCGCGCCTCCCCCAGGCAGAAAAGGGCGTCGGCGCAACCCTGCTCGGCCGCCAGGTCCAGCCAGGGCCGCGCCCGGTCTGGCCGGCCCGCCTGCAAAAAGATCAGCGCCAGTTCCTGTTGCGCCGCCGCTACCCCCGCGTCAGCCTGTTGGATAACGGCCGTCTCCTCGTCGCCCAGGGCCAAGCCGATGTCCGCGGCAATGGCCGCCAGCGGGATCAGGGTCCGGCCGTGGGGGTCGGGCAACTTCTCGCCGAGCAGATGCCCAGCGGCAATCCGCCGCCACAGGGTACGCTTGCTCACCCCCGTGAGGTGGGCCGCCGTGTTGAGACTGATCAGGGTCATGCTGTGCGCATCCTACCAGAATCAGCCCCGGCGGAATGAGGGGTCCGGGAGGCGGTCCACGCCAAGCCTCGCCCGTCACTATTTGGCCTTGGCCGCCCCTCTGTTCTGGCCCCTGTCACAGCTTGTCCTGTGACAGGGGCCGGGATAATTGCCGTGGGGATGGCTAACTGGCTGATTACTCATAATCCAAACCCTTGGCAAGTAATCTGCATATAACCAGTCAAGCGAGACGGACGCCAACCCAGTCCCACGGGACCGGAACTCGAATCCGCCAATCCAAATCAACCCTAGTCTCGGGAGACTAAAAATGAACAAACAGCAACAAGGCTTTACCTTGATCGAACTTATGATCGTGGTAGCCATTATCGGTATTTTGGCAGCGATTGCCATCCCCTCTTATAACGACTATACGAAGAAAGCGCGATTCTCTGAGGTATTAAGCCTGAGTAATGCGTATAAAACAGCTGTTTCAGTGTGCTATGCAAACACTGGTGCACTCACAACCTGCAGTAATGGTGCGGAAGGCATTCCAGCTGCACCTGCAGCAACCGCCAATGTTGCTTCTTTAACGACAGCCGCTGGTGTTATTACTGGCACGGGCACAGCGGCAGCTGGTAGCGAAGTCTCTGTACTTACCCCTGCTGAAAATGCTGCTAAGAGTGCCGTTATCTGGACTCAAAGCGGTAGTTGCTTGGCGGTGGGCTATTGCAAGCAGTGATGCATCGTACTTAACATGATCGTGGTGGTAAGAATGGCGTAGGCCACAGGATCTTCTATAGGGGTTGCCCAAGGATGGTGACCCCTCCCCCCTTAAATCCCCCCCACCGGACTGCACGGTACTCCCTAATAGCAAAAATCAGGGACGGACCAGGTTTGATTCTTGGCTGGCGTTGGCTGAATTAATAAGGTCCTCCAAGCAAACCCGCCTCGGCGGGTTTTTTATGATGCGCCCGGCAGGATGCACTCACCGTGGGGCGAAAATCCTTCAATCCCCCGGCCAAGGGAAGCGTTAGCCGGTCAGCGAGGATGACGCGGTAACTACCCTTCTGAAGGGAGCCGATGCCAACGACGCGGTCTAGTTGGTGGTTGTCCTCCCGCAGGGAAGATAAAGTCCCCCTCGGCGAACAGCCTCCCCCGGCCATAGCCCTGATCAAGGTCCTTGCTGGGGTCCTGGGCACCAGCCCCGCTGGAATCCCGCCGCTACGCGCAGGGCGCATTATTCGATACGAAGCCAAATTTTGGGTTGCTATCCAGCCAACGGGGGGCTGAAAGGGCGCAACTACCAAAAGCAGCCAACTCTTGCGCCGCTGACCAGTCAGGGGGGCGCTGAAGGGGCCCAACTACCAAACAAAGCCAACTTTTTGGCCGCTGGACAGCCATCGGCGCGGGTGTTGACAAGGCGAAATTACGAAACAAAGCCAAATTATATACCTTCCTTCAGTCACTTGGTGTGCGATACAAGGGCGAAATGTCCAAACAAGGCCATGTCAGCCTTGACCAGGCCCCGCCTTGGCTCGCGACGCCAGGAGGGGCCGATTCCGGCGCCCAGGGCCTGGACCGCGGGCCGCCCGGATAATCGACCGGTCAGCGACGACCCCGGCGGGCACGCTCGAGACGGTGCGGCGTGGTTCGCGGAGGCGGAGGACGCCGCGCGGTGCGTGGCGGCCAGGGCGGTGTTCCCCTAGCCGTTACCCCATGGCGGGCGGATTGGCACCCACAGCCAGGGCCACGACGGGCGGGGGCGGAGACGGGCGAGTGGCGGATCATGCCGGGCGAGCGGGCGCGGTGGTTGCGCTAGCGGGTGAGTGCCGAGCAGGCGGTAGCCGGCGTACTCGGGCCAGCCGTCCTTGAACAGGGCCAGGCGGTCGAGATGTTCATCCACATCCTCCACCGACAGGTTGCTCTTGCACTCGACGGCGATGGCTGTGTCGCCATCCACCACCAGCAAATCGACTTGGGCGCGATACTGGCCGGCATCATCGCGGCAGACCAGATTGTGCATGGTGCGATGCACCTGGAGACCCCGTGCCTGAAAGAGTCGATCCAAGGCCGATTCCAGCTTATAGATCAGCAGCCAGTCAGGGTCGATGGGACACGGCTTGGCCCGCTGCGGCGGCGGGTCAGGTCCTTGCGGTCAGGTCGATCAGGGGGCCGGTGTGCCTTGCAAGAGGGCCTTGAGGCGTTCGATCTCGGCCAGGGCGGCCTCTTTTGCTTGGCGCTCCAGTCGTTGTCAAGGAAGATGTCGCGTCGGCTAGGCTGTTTGAGGTGTCGTTTGTGGCTCCTGTTGAAGGGGTTTTCCGGGATTCAGCAGCACGACGGTGTCGGGCTCCCAGTTGCGGATCGAGCCGCGCCAGCGTTCCGGGTATTGGGCCTTGGCGGTCGCGTAGAGACGCCGGCGTGCGGCGAGCAAGTCCTGATCCTCCCCGCGGTGACGCTGACCCGGCGTGACGAACTTCAGGGCACGGTGGCGATGGTGCTCGTTGTACCCAGCAACGAAGCCCTCGACCCAACGCCGCGCGCTGGCGAGACCGTCGAAGGGTTGGGCGGGCAAGTCGGGTTGGTACTTGAGCGTCTTGAACAACGCCTCGGAGTAGGGGTTGTCGTTGCTCACCGCCGGTCGGCTGAACGAGGGCACCACGCCGAGGCGTTGCCGGGTCGCGAGCAGGGTGGCGCCCTTCATCGGCGAGCCGTTGTCCGCATGCAGTACCAAGGCATGACGAGGCACGCCTTCGCGGCGATGCGCCGCGGTGAAGACGGCGGCGGCATGCTCGGCGCTTTCCTGCGCGAAGACCTCCCAGCCGACGATCTTGCGACTGAAGACATCCATGATCAGGTACAGATAAAAGAAGCTGCCCTTCAACGTGTTGGCCAAATAGGTGATGTCCCAGCGCCACAGCGGGTTGGGTGCCGTTGCCTGCAACGGCGCGGGGCGCTGCCGGGTCGGTGCTCGGGCCTTGCCGCGACGGGCGAGCTGCCCGGCCTCGCGCAGCACCCGATAGAAGCTCGATGCCGAGGCGATGTCGAGGCCTTGGTCGGCCAGGGCCGGGACGATCTGGTTGGGGGCCTGGTGGGCGAACTCCGGGCGGTTGGCGACCTCGAGGATGGCCGCGCGCGTGGCCGCATCGAGGCGGTTGGCCGGCGTGCGCGCCGCCCCGGCCGCCGCTCGGGCATCGGCGGTGATGCCCGCGGCGCTGCGCCAGCGCTGCCGGGTGCGCAGCGACAGGCCCAGGCAGCGACAGGCCGGCTGCAGGCGCGCCCCGGCGGCACAGGCCCCCTCGATGAGCGTGCTCACGGTGCGTCGTTGCGCCAGGTCGAGGTGCCGTCCGCGGGATCCATGAAGCGGGCGCGGATTTTTGTTTGGAGCACCAACAAGGCGGCGGCCTCCGCCAACGCCTGCTCCTTGAAGGCCAATTCGCGTGTCAGGGCGCTGATCCGCTGTTGATCCTCGCGCCGGGCGGCCCGCGCGACCCGATCCGACCCCGGCGTGTTGGCCTGCAGGCAGGCCGTCTTCCAGGCCGCGACCTGCTGCGGGTAGCGGCCCTGCGCGCGGCAGTAGGCGCTCAGCGCCGCGGCATCCAGCGCGCTCGTCGCCAGCACCACGGCGAACTTCTGCGCGCTACTGCGCTCGCCTGGACCGCTCGGCGCCGGGGCCGCCGCGGGATCGGCCTTCACGGCCAACGTGCGCCAGCTGTAGAGGGTGTCCTTGGGGATCCCTGTCTCCTGCGCCAACTCGGCCACGGCGCGGCGCTGCGGGGGCAGCATCTTGGCCATGAGGCTGGGCTTCAATCGACACTCCGCCGCCAGCCGCCGCAGGAACTGCTTCGGCGTCTGGTCCTCTCCCAGCAGGGTCCGTTGCCGGCAGATGGTGGCGAAGTCCCCCGGCGCCAGGCCAGTCAGGGTCTCCAGGTGCCGGGCGATGAGTTCTGGCACCGGGGCATGCTCATCCCCCAAGGCCTCGTGGGCAAACAGGGCCCGCTGCTGCGCCGGGGTCAGGGCGCGGAAGTGCAGTTTGAAGTCGAACCGCCGCAGGGCCGCCTGGTCGATGCCGCTCATGAGGTTGGTGGCGGCGATGAAGATGCCCGGAAAGCGCTCCATCTGTTGCAGCAACTCGTTCACCTGGGTGCGCTCCCAGCTATGGCGCGCCTCGCGCCGCTCGGCGAGGAAGCTGTCCACCTCGTCGAGGAGCAGCACCGACCGTTCCGGGTCGCAGTCGCGAAACAGCCGGGCCAGGTTCTGCTCGGTCTCGCCGACATACTTCGACACCAGATCCGAGGCCTGGCGGGCCACCAACTCCCGGTCCAGGGCCGCCTCCAGGATCTCGGCGAAGGCGGTCTTGCCGGTGCCGGGCGGGCCATAGAAGCAGAGGCTGCCGTGTCCTTGCCGTCCCAGGGCCTGCACAATGGCGCTGGGAGTGACGTCGCCGGCCAGGTTGAGGAAGGCGACGTCGAACGGGGTGGCCGCTGGTCGCCGGCGCGGTGCGGGGGCGCCGTGAAGCAGGATGCGCATGGCGCCGACGCCCTCCCGCACCGCCCGTTCCGGCGCCGTCGTCGGGCAGAGTTCCACCAGCCGGCGCGCCGCCCCTAACTGGGCCGGGGCCAGGTCCTGGTCGGCGGCCAGGTCGTCGAGCAGGTCGGGGGGCAGGCCTTGGTCGCCGAGGTGATGCTCGGCCATCTGGCGGCGCACCGAGCGCGGCGGGGTGCCGCAGGCCACCGGCAGCAGGAAGCGGCGCAGGAAGGCCGGGTCCATGCCCCCGGTGTGATTGGCGATCCAGATCGCTGGCACCGGGTTTTCCTCCAGGATGCGGTTCATCCAGCCCTTCTGCCGCCCGGTGACCTGGGCGCGGCGCAGCAGGGCGAAGAGGTTGTCGCCGGCGTCGAAGACGTCCTCCACCTCGTCGAAGATCAGCAGGGCCGCGCCGCTCCGGCCGAGCAGGCGCTGGGCCAGCAGATAGGCGGACAGCCGCCCGTTGCGGGACAGGCCATCGCCGTCGTCATCGGCGCTGCGCACCTGGTAGGCGCGCAGGCCACGGTCCGCCGCTAGGGCGCGGGCCAGCTCGGTCTTGCCGGTGCCGGGCGGGCCGTAGAGGAGGGCGTTGACCCCGGGGGTGCGGCGGGCGACGGCCTCCGCCAAGGCCTCGCCCGTGAGGCTGACGGGGGTCTCCAGGTGGGGGAAGGCTGCCAGGGACCACTCCGCCGGCGGGGCTGGCTCAATGAGCTGCTCCAAAAGGGCCTCGGCATCCGCCGGGGCTGCATCCAAGACCTCGCTCAGGAGATCGCTGGGACGGAGAAAGTCCTCCAGGTCGCTATGGCCGGTCTCGACCACCACCAGGCCCAGGCTCCGCAGGGGAGCGTCCTTGGCCAGGGCCCGGCGCAGTTCGGTCTCGCTCAGGTCCAGTACCGGCCCCAGGCGCCGGTAGTTGATGCGGCTGCTGGCGCGCTCCCCGCGGTGGCGCAGCAGTTGGCCCAGGTCGGGGCTAGCGACCAACTCGTCGAGGAAGTCGAGAATGCGCAGCGCGGGCCCCGTCAGGTCCAGGCTGGCGCCGAGCAGCGCCACGGTCGCCGCGGCCGGGGCTTCCTCGGGGTTGGCCCGGTCCAGTCGGGCCGGGGTCATGGGGTGGACGCGCCGGAGCAGCCGGCGCAGGCGCCCGAGCAGGAGATCCTGGTGCTCGTGCATCAGGTCCAACCCGGCAGGGTAAGCAGGCTCTTCCTCTTGCTTGAGGGCCACGCGCAGGACCGTGAAAATATCCTCGTCGCTCATCCGGGGGGCCACGGCATCCTCGTCCAGGTCGACGTCCGGGACTTCGGGGTCGAGCCCCTCCGGGTCGGCCTGGTCCGGTGGCGGTCGCAGGTAGCTGGCCAGGCCCTGGGGTTCGAACAGGGGCTGGAGCATGCGCCACAGCAGACCCAGTTGATTGGTGTCGAGCCGTTCCGCGCCGAGGTCGCGCGGCAGGCCCAGCAGACGTATGGCATAGCCGGCGGCGCGGCGTTGGTGAGGGGTGAGGCCGGTCAGGTCACGGCGCCAGCAGTCACGGATCAGGGTCATGGTCAGGCCTCCTCGGTCCAGGGTTGAAAACGGCGGCTGTCGTAGTGGAAGGCGATCAGCTCGCCCCGGTCGGTCCCTTCGTCCCAGAGAACGCCGACAACCACATCCAGGGGTTCGCGGAAATAGGTGGTGCCGGCCTCGTTCTGGGGGTCCAGCACCGGGGTGGCGAGGACCTCCAGCACCACGGCGGGTTGGCCCTAGCGGGGGAAGCGCTTGTGCTTGAGCCCCGGCTTCCAGGTCACCAGGTCGCCGGGGGCAAAGTCGTGGCGGCGTTTGAAGAGGCGATAACGCGCGCGCAGGACGACGCCGAGGTCGCCACGCAGGTCCTCCAGGGGCTCGTCTTCCAGCAGGTCCTGCTGGCGGTCGTTGCTCAGGCCGAGCTTGGCCATGAGTTCCAGGGATGACAGATTGTCGGGTTTGCGCGCCATGGTTGCTGCCTCGCGGGGGTCGGCTGGGAAGGATGCGGTGCTTGTGACGAGGGGTCCGGTCCCCGAAACCTGGGGCGATTTTCCCTGAGGTCGGGCCCGGGCCCTTGGGGCGTCACAAGTCCATGGCGGGCATTAAAACAGGTCAGTGCGTCATGCTGTGTCGTACGGGACCTAATCCGCCTTGCCGTCTGGGAGCCCCCGGGGAAACAGTAGACCACCGCAGCGGCTGCAAAAGGCGGCGTTAGCCTCGTGACGGCGCTTTTGGCAGTGGGGGCAGGTGTGCTTGAGTTGGCCCTCCTGCCGCATGGCATTGGTCAGTTCGGCGGTGAAGATGCCGGTGGGCACGGCGATGATGGAGTAGCCGGTGATCATCACCAGGGTGGCGACCATCTGCCCCAGGGGCGTCTTGGGCGTGATGTCGCCGAAGCCCACCGTGGTCAGGGTCACTACCGCCCAGTAGATGCTGGTGGGAATGCTGGTGAAGCCGTGCGCGGGGCCCTCGATCACGTACATCAGGGCCCCGAATACCGTGACCAGGGAGGAGACGCTGACCAGGAAGACGATGATCTTCTGGCGGCTGCCGCGTAGGGCGATGAGTAGGTAGTTGGCCTGGCTCAGGTACTGGCGCAGCTTGAGGATGCGGATCATGCGGATGACCCGGACGATCAGCAGATACTGGGCGTCGGCAACGACCAGGGCGAGGATGGCCGGCAACAGGGCCAGCAGATCGACCAGGCCGAAGAAGCTGAAGGCGTAGCCCAGGGGCTTGGGGGAGCAGTAGAGGCGCAGCCCGTATTCCAGGGCAAAGAGGGCGGTGAAGGCCCATTCCAGGTTATTGAAGAGGTCGCGGTATTGGCTGTGCATGCCCTCGATGCTGTCCAGCATAACCACCACCAGGCTGGCCAGGATGGCCACCAGCAGGGCCGTGTCAAAGCGCCGGCCCGCCGGGGTATCCGACTCGAAGATGATGGTATAGAGGCGCTGTCGGTCGAAGAGGGATCGGGAATTCATGGGGGTAGAATAACCTCTGAGGCGGGGTCACGGCCTGGCGCTCGCCGGGCAAGGGGGCGGTCGGCGCCGGCCGCGGAGCCCATCGCCGCGATCGCCGCCGGCGAGAAATTCTAGGTTACGCGGGATCAGGCGCTACGCAAGCCCGCTCAAGGCTTTCCGGGGAATTTGAGGTCGTGATGGAAGTTTTCGCCCTGCTGGACGACTGTGCCGCCACCGAGGCTCTGCCGACGAGCCGGCTCTATACCGGTTTCGTGCGCGAGTGCCGGTGCGATGACCCCGCGCGCCTGGAGGAGGTCTGGCGCCAGGTGGAGGGCCAGATCCGGGCGGGTCGCCATGCTGTGGTGCTGGCGGATTTCGAGTGGGGGGTGCGCCTCCAGCGCGGGGACGACGCCGGGCTGGCGCCGGGGGGTCGGGGCGCCCTGCGCTTCCTGATCTTTTCCACCCTGCGGCGCCTGTCCAGTCAGGCGGCCGCCGCCTGGCTGGCGGCCCGCGAGCGCGAGGCGCTGGGCGGGGAGGAAGACCCAGGTGCCCCGGTGGAAGCGGGTCTGCCTGGTCCGGCGCCCGCCGGCGTCTGCGAGTTGCGACCCAGCCTGGACCGCGCCGCGTTTGATGAGGCCCTGGCCCGCATTCAGGAGGCGATCGTCGCGGGCGAAACCTATCAGGTCAACTACACCTATCGCCTCGACCTGCGTGTCCTGGGGTCGCCCCTGAACCTTTACCGCCGGTTGCGTGCCCGCCAGCCGGTGGCCTTTGGGGCCTTCTTGTCCCTCCCGCCCGGGGCCCATCTGGGCGAGCCGACGCAGGTGTTGTCCTGCTCGCCGGAGTTGTTTCTGCGCCACCAGGGGGGCCTGCTCCAGGCCAGGCCGATGAAAGGCACGGCGGCGCGGGCCGGGGTTGGCGAGGATGAGGCGGCGATCGCGCGCGAACTCAGCCTCAATCCCAAGACCCGGGCCGAAAACCTCATGATCGTCGATCTCTTGCGCAACGATCTCGGCCGGGTGGCGCGCACGGGCAGCGTACGCGTGCCGGACCTGTTCGCGGTGGAAACCCATCCGACTCTCTTGCAGATGACCTCCACCATCGAGGCCGAACTGCCGCCGACGGTGAGCTTTCCCGAGGTGCTGCGGGCCACCTTCCCCTGCGGCTCGATCACCGGGGCGCCCAAGCATCGTACCCTGCACTGGATCGGGGCCCTCGAAACCCGGCCCCGGGGCCTCTACACCGGCGCCATCGGCTGGATCGAGCCGCCGACGGGCGAGCGGGCGGCGGCCGCCTGCGGAGATTTCTGCCTGTCCGTGGCCATCCGCACCCTGACCCTCGGTGCTGCGGCGCCGGGCCTGTCGCCCCGGGCACCGCGACCGGGATGCCTGGGGATCGGCGCCGGCATCGTCAGCGACAGCCGGGCCGAGGCGGAATACGACGAATGCCAGTTGAAGGCGCGTTTCCTCACCGAGCTCGACCCGGGCTTCAGCCTCTTCGAGACCCTCTATGCCAGTCGCGAAGCGGGTATTCGCCACCTGGAGCGCCATCTGGCACGGCTTGGGCGCAGCGCGGATTTCCTGGGATTCCGCTTACGGCTGGCGGACATGCGCCAGGCTCTGGCGGCGCGGGTGGCTAGCCTGACGGCGGGAAACCCCTTCCGTCTCAAGCTGATACTGCATAAAGATGGCGGCTACGAGCTGGCTGCCGCCCCGCTCGACGATTTGCCCTCCGATCCGCTGGGCCTGCTGATCGCTCCAACGCCGGTGGACGAGGCCGACCCCCTGCTGGGTCACAAGACCACCTGGCGCGCCCGCTATGACCGGGCCATCGCCGCGGCGGTGCGCCAGGGCGCCTTCGACATGCTGTTCCATAACCGGGCCGGGTGGGTGACGGAGGGGGCGCGCAGCAATATCTTCCTGAAACTCGACGGCACCTGGGTCACGCCGCCACTGAGCGCGGGGGTGCTGCCCGGCGTGATGCGCGGCGTCCTGATGGATGATCCGACCTGGGGGGCGCGGGAGGCCCCAGTCACCCTGGCGGACCTCGATCGCGCCGAGGCGATCCAGGTGTGTAACGCCCTCCGGGGAGTGCGCGAGGCGCGGTTGATTAGGGGGGTGGGGCTGTTATAGGGGCAGGAGGCTAATGCTCCAGCCCTGGTTAAGGGCCACCGGGCCAGACCCATGGGTAGCCGTGCCCTTATGAGATGAAGGAGGCTGGCGAGCCTATTCCGGAGCGGGTCATGATTCGAGCCTGGTAAAGGCTGTCACACGGCTGGGGCCTGGCTCCAGAAATCGTCGTCCTCGTTGTCCCAATCGGCCGTGGCACTCTGCTGGGCGAGCATCAGCTCCCGGTCCTCCCGGCAGTTCTCGCGCAGGGCTAGAAAATGGGCAAAATCGAGCACTTCCTGCGCCGCGGGCGAGGGTAGTCTCTTGACCGATTCGTAGATAAGTTCGGCAGTGTTCATCGTGGATTGCCTGGATCATCGCGCTCGAAGCGCTAACTCGGACAAAAGGTTACATCCCGCCGCCCGTAAACGGAAGCCCGCTCTCCCTTGCACCGGTGAGCCTTCGCCGGGTAAGTGCGGCGTGGAAAGGTACTGCGCCAGAGCTAGCCCAGTGTCTCCTCCAATTCCTCGCTGGTGATGAGCCAGTTGGCCTCGACCTCTTCCAGCTCGGCGTCAAGACGCTGTTTATCCGCCAGCAGCTTGAGCAGGCGGGGCTTGCCCTCGGCCTCGTAGAGGCCGGGGTCGGCGAGTTCCCCCTCCAGGGTGGTGCGGCGGGTGGCGAGTTGATCGAGTTGGGCTTCGAGCTTTTGCAGGCGCTGGCGCAAGGGTTGGAGGCGCTTGCGCTCCTCGGCCTCCTGGCGGCGCTGGTCCTTGCGGGCGGCGGCGGTCTCGGGGGCCAGGGTGGCGGCGGGGTCCGCGGTCTCTTCCCGCCCGTCCCCGTCACCACTTCTCTCCGCCGCCTCGGCCCGGGTCTGGCGGCGCAGCAGCCAGGTGGGGTAGTCGTCCAGGTCGCCATCAAAGGGCGCGACACGGCCGGCGTCCACCAGCAGGAGTTGGTCCACGGTGACCCGCAGCAGGTGGCGGTCGTGGGAGACGACCACCAGGGCGCCCTCGTAGTCTTGCAGAGCCTCGCCCAGGGCCTCGCGCATCTCCAGGTCCAGGTGATTGGTGGGCTCGTCCAGGAGCAGGAGGTTGGGCCGGCCCCAGATGACCAAGGCCAGGGCCAGGCGCGCCTTCTCGCCCCCGGAGAAGGGGGCGACGGGTTCCAGGGCCTTGTCGCCGGCGAAGTCGAAACCGCCCAGATAGCTGCGCAGGGCCTGTTCCGTCGCCTCCGGGGCCAGGCGTTGCAGGTGACGGAGGGGGCTGTCGTCCGGACGGAGCTGGTCCATCTGGTGTTGGGCGAAGTAGCCGATGCGCAGTCCCTGGGCCTGGCCCTGGTGGCCGCTGGCGAGGGGTAGTTGGCCGGCGAGGACCTTGATGAGGGTGGATTTGCCGGCGCCGTTGGGGCCGAGGAGACCGATGCGGTCGCCCGGTTCCAGGCTCAGCCGCACCTGGTGCAGAATGATCTTGTCGCCATAACCGGCGCGGCCCTCGTCCAGGGTCAGGAGGGGGCGCGGCAGGCTGGGCGGGGCGCGAAAAGCGAAGTGGAAGGGGCTGTCGACATGGGCCGGGGCGATGCGCTCCATGCGCTCCAAGGCCTTAATGCGGCTTTGGGCCTGGCGGGCCTTGGTGGCCTTGGCGCGGAAGCGCTCGACGAAGCCCTGGATGCGGCTGATCTCCTGCTGCTGGCGGACAAAGGCGGCCTGGCGCTGGCTCAGGCGTTCGGCGCGCAGGGCCTCGAAGGCGCTGTAGTTGCCGGTGTAAAAATTCAGTTGGCCCTGCTCGATGTGAGCGATCTGGCGGACGATGGTGTCCAGAAAGTCGCGGTCGTGGGAAATCAGCAGCAGGGTGCCGGGATAGTTGCGCAGCCAGGTCTCCAGCCAGATGACCGCGTCGAGATCCAGGTGATTGGTGGGCTCGTCGAGGAGCATGAGGTCGGAGCGGCACATGAGGGTGCGCGCCAGGCCCAGGCGCATGCGCCAGCCCCCGGACCAGCTCGACACTGGGCGGCGCTCCTCGCCGGGGTTGAAGCCCAGGCCGTGGAGCAGGCGGGCGGCGCGGCTCTCGGCGGTATAGCCGCCGATGGCCTCCAGGCGGGCGTGGAGTTCGCCCTGGCGCAAACCGTCCCCCGCCGCCTCGGCCGCCAGCAGCTCGCGCTGAACCTGGCGCAACTCGCGATCGCCGTCCATGACCAGCTCGATGGCGGGCTGGTCGCCGCTGGGTGTCTGCTGGGCGACGTGGGCGATCTCCCAGCCCGGGGGGACCAGGACCTCGCCGGCGTCTGGGTGCAGCTCACCCTGGATGAGGGCGAAGAGGCTCGACTTGCCGCAGCCGTTGGCCCCGACCAGACCCACCTTCTGACCGGGATAGACGCAGAGGTCCGCGGCTTCGAGAAGGAGGCGGGTGCCCCGGCGCAGATCGATCTGACGGAGTTGCAGCATGACGGGTGGTTTAGCCTTGGGGGTTGCGGTCCAGCCGCCGGTAGCCGATGGCCTCGCCCAGGTGGAGGGTGGTAATGGCCTCGCGGTCGGCGAGGTCGGCGATGGTGCGCGCCACCTTGAGTACCCGGTGATAGGCGCGGGCGGACAGCCCCAGGCGGGCCATGGCCTGGGCCATGAGCCGCCGGCCATCCTCGTCCAGGGGGCAATGGCGGTCGATCTCGCGGGGCTCCAGGCCCTGATTGGGCTTGCCGTGGCGGTCGAGTTGGCGGGCGCGGGCGATCTCGACTCGGCCGCGCACCTGGGCGCTGGTCTCGGCGCTGGCGTCCGGCGGGGCGTTCATCTCCTCAGGCCGCGGGCGCGGCACCTCGACGTGCAGGTCGATGCGGTCCAGCAGGGGGCCGGAGATGCGGCCCCGGTAGCGGGCGACCTGCTCGAGGGTGCAGCGGCAGCGCCCCGCCGGGTCACCGAGATAACCGCAGGGGCAGGGGTTCATGGCGGCCACGAGCTGGAAACGGGCGGGGAACTCGGCCTGGCGCGCGGCGCGGGAGATGTGGATGCGGCCGGATTCCAGGGGCTCCCGCAGCACCTCCAGCACCCGGCGATCGAACTCCGGCAACTCGTCGAGAAAGAGGACACCCAGGTGGGCCAGGGAGATTTCGCCGGGGCGCGGATTGCCGCCGCCACCCACCAGGGCCACGCCCGAGGCCGTGTGGTGGGGCGTGCGAAAGGGCCGCTGGCGCCAGCGCGCCGGGTCGAAGGCCTCCAGGCCGCTGACCGAGCGAATGGCGGCGGTCTGGAGGGCCTCCTCTTCGCTCAGGGTCGGCAGCAGGCCGGGCAGGCGGCTGGCGAGCATGGACTTGCCGGTACCTGGTGGACCCAGCAGGAGCAGGCTATGACCGCCGGCGGCGGCGATCTCCAGGGCCCGCTTGGCCTGGGGCTGGCCGCGCACCTCGGACAGGTCCGGGTACTGGGTCGCGACCAGGGCGATCTCCTCGGAGACATAAGTCCCCAGGGGCTCCTCGCCGTTGAGGTGGGCGCAAACCTCTAGCAGGTGGTCGGCGGGGTGGACGCGCAGGCCCCGGACCAGACCCGCCTCGATGGCGTTCTGGCGCGGCAGGACCAGGGCGCGGCCGGCCTCGCGGGCCGCCAGGGCCGCCGGCAATACCCCTTGAACGGGTCTCAGGGCGCCGGAGAGGGCGAGTTCGCCGAGGAATTCCAGGTCTGGCAGCCCCTCGGTCTTGAGCTGGCCCGAGGCCCCCAGCACCCCCAGGGCGATGGGCAGGTCGAAGCGCCCTCCCTCCTTGGGCAGGTCCGCCGGCGCCAGGTTGACGGTGATGCGTCCGGCCGGGAACTGGAAGTGGCCATTGTGGAGGGCGCCGCGCACCCGGTCCTTGCTCTCTCGGACCGCCATCTCGGGCAAACCCACGATGTTCATGCAGGGCAGGCCGCCGGCTAGCTGGACCTCGACGGTCACGGGCGGCGCCTCCATGCCCACGCGGGCACGGCTGTTGAGGATGCAGAGGCTCAAGGGGATGGGCTGGCGTGGTGGGTGCTGGGCGGCGCGGGGGCGGCTAGAGCGCGGCGCCGTCGGGCCTTAGCGCCCGCTCCAACTCTGCCACCTGGGCCTCCAGGTGCTCCAGTTTGGCGCGCGTACGGGCCAGGACGGCGCTTTGGACGTCGAATTCCTCCCGGGTCACCAGGTCCAGCCGGGACAAGCCGGCCTCCAGTCCAGCGCGCAGGTTACGGTCGATATCCTGGTGCAGAGCCTGGAGTCCCTGGGGCAGGCTGCCGGCCAGGCGCCGGGTCAGGTCGTCGAGATATTTGGGGTCCAACATGGGTGTCACCTGGGACTGGGAGTGCGGTGGCGGGGATTATAGCGCCCTGGCCCCGTCCTGACCCTGCTCCGCCGCATGCCCCATAATGGTGCGGCCACCCCCGGCCAGGGCCTGGAGTCCGTGCCAAGTAAGTGCTCAAATCCCTGCCGCGATAGGGTAAGGCGCTGATTTGGCATTGAGTTGCGGGCATGGCCGAAGATTGGCACAAAGACTGCAAGAATTGATTCGTAATCTTTATTGCCCCGGCCTGGTCGGTGGCATCCCTAACATCTACACATCCTAAAGAGAGGTCAATTAGCCATGAAATCCCAAAGATTGATCGCCGCTGGCATCGCCAGCGCCCTCCTGTCCACCCCCCTGGCGGTCCTGGCGGACGACGAGGGTAATCCGCCCCCCGAACATAGCGTCAGCGCCAACATTGGCGTGGTCAGCAACTATATCTGGCGCGGCATCACCCAGACGGATGACAAGGCGGCGGTCCAGGGCGGCATCGATTACAGCCACAGCAGCGGTTTCTATGCCGGGACCTGGGTCTCCAATGTCGATTTCAACCTGGACGAGAATAACCCCAGCGCCGAGGCGGACCTCTATCTGGGCTTCACCAACTCCATTATCGAGGACCTGACCTATAACGTTAAGGGTATCTACTACGCCTATCCGGGCGGCAAGGATCTCAACTTCGCCGAGGTGGGCGGCAGCTTGAATTACAAGTGGTTCAAGTTGGGCGTGGATTACACCGTCTATGGCGAGAATGATGGTGGTCTTTACGACCAGGGCGACTGGTATTTCTCGGGCGGCTTCACCTACAGCGAGTTGCCCTATGGCCTGAGCTTCGGGCTGCGTGCTGGCTACACCGACTACAAGAACAGCGATATCACCTTTGTCGAAACCTTGAATGACGTGGACATCGAGCGCTCGGCCAATGCCGACTACTGGAACTATGGGGCCAGCATCAGCAAGACCGCGGGCGATTTCGGCACCTTCAGCCTGAACTGGGACCAGAACAACGGTGAAGAAAACGTGGGCTTCAACAACGATCCCAAGTTCTGGGTGGGCTGGTTGAAAACCTTCTAGCCGCGATCCCAACCCCGACGTATCACAACGCGTGCCGGGCCGGGTCCCGGCCAACAAGGGAGCTATCTAGCATGAAACTGGTCACCGCCATCA
>JBGAUK010000180.1:0-1126 GCA_044228695.1 Chromatiaceae bacterium
GAAGTGACGCGGAGGTGTCGCAGGAAGGTCCGCGCCATTTTCGAGAAGGCGCATTCGATCAGATTAAGCCACGAGCCATGTTTAGGGGTATGCACATACTCAAAACGTCCCGGCCGCGTGGCCAGATAGGCCAGGGTTTCCTTCGAGCGGTGGGACGAATGATTATCCAGCACCAGACGAATGATGGCGTCAGGTGGATAGTGATGATCCAGGACCTGCAGTAAGCCAATAAATTCGCAACTGCGGTGGCGATCTTCCACCCGTTCGAAGATCTGCCCGGTGTGCAGGTCGATCCCCGCCAGCAGCGAGACCGTGCCCAAGCGCTGGTATTCATAATCACGGCCGACCGTCGCCGCCTTCCCCGGTTGGGGCGGCAGGTCGGGTGCCGTCAACCCGATGGCCTGGATGCCCGGCTTCTCATCGACACTGACGGTATAGATCGGCTGCGGCCGCTGATCATGCACCGCCCCCGCGCTATACCAAGCCACATCCTGGTAAACCATTAGCACCTCTTGCATTTTCCGTTCGAAGGCGAGGTCGCGTTTCGCCAGGTAGTAGGTGATCTTATGGGGCTTCAGCTGGTTCTCATCGAGCATGCGCCAGATCGTCGTCTTCCCCGCCTGGGACAGGCGCGGGAAACCGGCCGCCGCGGCATACTCGCGCACATAGCCGGCCAAGGCCGACAGCGTCCACAACTCCGCCGCTTGCCCCAGGTCCTTGGGCTTGGCGCAGGCCAGGCTGACGACCCACGCCTTGGCCGGTTCGGTAATCTCCGGTGCATACGGGCGATGGTAGGCGTCTTTCAGCCCCATCGGGACCCCGGCCGCCAAGGTCTTGTCAATGCACTTGTAGATGGTGGGCCGACTCAGCCCCAGTTGGCGCTGAATGGCGCTGATCGACAACCCTTCGGCATAGCACAGCAGCAGCCGCGCGCGCTCCACCTCACGCACCGGCGCCGTGCGCGAGGCCGCCCGTTCCGTCAACAACGCCCGCTGTTCTGCGCTTAACACCAACGGGGCTCGCTGCGTCGTTCTTGCCATGTACCTCTCCGTGACCAAATCAGGAGTAAAGATGGCAATGATGATAGTATATTTTTGTAAGTATTTTAATGAAACGGACTACTAGG
>JBGAUK010000181.1:0-1092 GCA_044228695.1 Chromatiaceae bacterium
CCGTCTCATCCACCACTCACAGGTCTTCATGCTCGGCGGGGAAAGCTATCGCCTGAAACAAAAACTCGCTAACTGACCAACATTCCCTGACTCCGGGGCAGGTCAATATTGTTGGCCGCTACTGGGTCAGTTCTGGTGGCCATTGACACCAACTCGGCAATGGACAGCGGCGACTCCCGCAACTCCTGGCGGATGGCCGGGGTGGTCCGGGCATTCTGGTGCAGATTCACTTGCATGGGTGTGATCTCAGTGTGGCGTGGGGATGGCTAGCAATTCGGCAGCCCCCGGGGTGGCGAGATAGTCTAGGACCTCCCGGGCACGGAACAAAGGATAGCTCCTTCTGGGTATATAATCACACGGGGCGGAATACCTAACGCCCAGCTAAAGGGCGCCAATGGAGCGCAGCGGAATTGGCGTCCATTTTGAGCGCCGTGTTGGACGAAGCCGCTACCGCGGCAGATGAGCTGACCCCCGATACTCTCCCAGCCGCCCGATCTCCGGGCGGTCGCGACCATTGCGACATTCCTGCTGGAGAGTATCCCCATGAATTCTATCGAGCGAGCCCGGCTTGACCCCCTCTATGCCGACATGCTGCGGGCCCTGCAATCAGGCATTTCTGACCCAATTTCAGTCAACATTGGCCAGATCGAGCCCGGGCCATCCGCTGAGCCGCCCTCTCTCCCACCTCCGTCTCCGGGATCGCCTCCCCGGGGATGATCGGCAAAAAGATTATTCCTATTACATGGTCCGCGCCAATTCGTCGGGCTCGTCCAACCATAAGGACAACTCGTGGTTTACTTCGCTCAAACGAGTTGTCCTTACTCGTTGGGCGCGAATTGGCTCCCAATGTTGTATTTGGCCTGCCCATCGCCCTTGCACGGCCTCCACGATCTCAGCGTGGAGCGAATGGTGCTTTGGCTGTAAGGCCATAAGGAACATGACGTGCGGGGTAGAGAACGCTTCGACGAACGATTCAGGGGTAGCGCTCTTTAACGCCTCAAGCATGCGCTGAATGAAGGTGACTCGCTTCTCTCGGACGAAGTGCTGGTAGATCAGAAGTGACTTACCGGATGACCAAAGCGCCTCAACTTC
>JBGAUK010000182.1:0-1067 GCA_044228695.1 Chromatiaceae bacterium
GAAATAGGCGTCGCCAAGGGCACCGCGCTTCTTGCTGCCACCCAGGAAGGGCGGATTGCCGACGATCACATCGGCCGCGGGCCACTCCGGTTCCGTGCCATCAGGGTTGAGGATGGCATCCCGTAGTTGAATGTTGTCGAGGACTTTGAGGATGGGTCGCTTGGACAGGGCGAAGCCGTGATTCAGCATCCACTGGATCTCGCCGATCCAGATCACCACCCGGGCCAGTTCCGCCGCGAAGGGGTTGATCTCGATCCCCAGCACATTCTCGGGTCCGACCAGGGGGAAGGCCCGCGGGAGACCCATGGCCTCGGCTTCGAGGATAACCTGATGCTCCAGGTCCTTGAGACCGAGCAGAGCCAGCAGGAGGAAATTACCCGAACCACAAGCGGCGTCGAGCACCCGGAAGTTGCGCAGCCGCTCCAGGTAGCCTTGGTAGAGTCCCAGTGCGGCCTTCATGGCCTTGGTCCGGGTGCCCGCGCTCTTGGCGGCATGGGCCTTGTCGATCTGATCATGGATCTCGACCTGGGTGCCTGCCCACTCGGCCCGCAGCGGATCGAGGACCACCGGGTTCACCAGGCGCATGATGGTCTTGGGGTCGGTGTACTGCGCCCCGAGCTGAGCGCGCAGGGCCGGGTCCAGGCCCCGGACGAAGAGGGTGCCGGCGATGGTGGGATCGATGGCGGACCAGTCCAGACCCGCCAAGGCGAGGAGCTGCTGAATGTCGGACGGCTCCAGGGGCAGGGCGGCGGCGGTGGCGAAGAGGCCGCCGTTGAACCAGTCGATACGGTCGAGCCCCAGCCGCCCACCGGTGGCCATGACGCCAAACAGGGACTCCAGCAATTCCTGGGCGCTGGCCGGCTCCTCGCGCGCCGTGCGCAGCAACTTGGTGAAGAACTCATCCGGCAGCAGGCCGATATCCTCGGCGAACAGGCAGAACAGGATCTGCTGGCAGAAGTGCGCCACCCGGAAGGGATCATGCCCACGGCCGCGCCAGGTCTGGGCCAGGGCACCGAGCTGGCTGGCCGCCTGTTCGGTGAGCTGATCACGGCGGACGATCGGCTTGA
>JBGAUK010000183.1:0-1066 GCA_044228695.1 Chromatiaceae bacterium
GCTGTATGGAAGTGAGAAACTTCAGTAAGCTAGTCCGTCTTCTTTAAATGCAGCGGTTTGGCGCTGCCCCAAGTTGAGGGGGGGGCTCTCCGCTGGGAGAAGGTCCGACCCAATCAAGATAAAAAGCCGGTTGTTGCGTCGCAGGCGTCCTGAACCCGTACCGGCACTGCCCTCAGGCCGCCAGGTCGGCGGCAAGCCCCTCCCCGACGCCATCAGACACCATCGCCGAGGGTTCCGGCGTGCCGCCGAAGCGGTCCACGATGCTGGCCCCGCAGCCTTCTCCCGAGTGGTACACGGCATCCGGGGTGCGGTTGCCCAGGGACGGGTGACGCCGCTCGGCGTTGTAGAAGGCAAAGTATTCAGTCAGCCCTAGCGGAAGCTCCGACATACTGGCGTAGCCCCTGAGGTAGACGTCCTCGTATGTGACGCTGCGCCACAGCCGCTCGACGAAGAGGTTGTCCAGGGCACGGCCGCGTCCGTCCATGCTGATGGTGATGCCATGGTCCATCAGCACCTGGGTGAAGGCCTCGCGGGTGAACTGCGACCCCTGGTCGCTGTTGAACACCTCAGGACGGCCATGGGTGCGCAAGTTGTCAACCCAAAGTAGAAATGTCCCCCTTTCTCCAAGATAGAAATGTCCCCTGTTGTCACGCTGAGAGGGGATTGGCGCAGGGGGTTTCGCCGACGGGGTGGGCCGGAGGGCGACGGACATCGGGCCGTCCCGTCGGCGGCGCGCGATCGCGGGGGGTCAGTGGTCGGCGGGCGAGGCCGCTGTGCGGGCGGTCGCCTGGGCGATAGCCCCGGCCTGGCGCCACGGATTGTCTGAGGCGGGCTTGGCCGTCTTGGCTGCCTGCCTCGCCACAGCAGCGTCGACCCGTTCATTGAGCGTCTTCTCGTCCGCGACCGGCGGCGGGCGCTCCCCCTTGCGGTAGGTGGTGTAGGGCAGCTCGCGGCCCTCCCGGAGCAGCACCACCTCGCCGTCGGCCAAGGCGCAGACGGTCACCTGGGCCCCGCGCAGGCGGTAGCCGGGGCCCTCGTGACGCAGCTAATAAGCGACGTTGCGGAA
>JBGAUK010000184.1:0-257 GCA_044228695.1 Chromatiaceae bacterium
GTTGGCGCTGACCAAACGGGAGAAACCTTCGGCACGCAACGTGTCGCCCAGGCAGGTGGCTTATGCGTGTCAGCGTCTGCGGGATTTGTTGCTGGATCCCGACCGGGGTTACGGGAAGCAGTTGCTGAGCTTGCTGGTGACCGAGATTCGGGTGGGCACGACCAGCATTCAAATGAGCGGCGAAACGGCTGCCCTCAACGAAGCAGTCTCGAAAATGAAAATGGGCACTTCCTTGGAGAAAGTGCCCAGCTTCATAT
>JBGAUK010000184.1:267-1059 GCA_044228695.1 Chromatiaceae bacterium
CCTGCTCGACATCGGCTGCGGCTGGGGAAGCCTGATGGGATACGCCGCCGAACGCTACGGCGTCGAATGCGTTGGCATCACCGTTTCCAGGGAGCAGACCGCCTGGGCCAAGGCGCGCTACGCCGGAGGGCGTTGGCGGCGGCTACCGTCGCCCGCACCCTTCGCCGGCACACCGAAACAATGAGCGTCCGCCGGGTCACAATCTTCCAGGAGATGGCCCATGACGCCCCGCAAACCTGGAAGGAGAAATGAAAAAGGGCACTTCGGTGGAAGTGTCCTGATTCGTATCCGATTGGCGCGCCCGGAGCGATTCGAACGCCCGACCCTCTGGTTCGTAGCCAGATACTCTATCCAACTGAGCTACGGGCGCGCTGTCAAAGCCGCGCATTATACGGATGGGGGCGTAGAATGCAAGTTCACCAAGAAAAATGGCCCATGGAGACGATCAGCGTTCGCATGCCGAAGTACCCGGAATGCTGGCAGAGCTGCGGCTCCTGCGCCAGCGGCGAGGTTTTCATCCTCGAACTGCTGGTGAAGGTCGGCGACGTCATCGCGCGCGACGACACCGTGCTGACGCTGGAGACCGGCAAGGTGGCGCTCGACATTCCGACACCGCGCGCCGGGCGGGTCGTCGAAATCCATGTCCGGGAGGGTGATACGGTTGATGAGGGAGCACTCCTGGTAACCCTGGAAGCAACCTGACCCGGCCCTGCCAGCTAGTCGGGCGCGGGGTCGCCGCCGTTTCTGAACATCCCCGGAGTCAGATCGTATTTCTGCAGCAGACGATAGAAC
>JBGAUK010000185.1:0-1049 GCA_044228695.1 Chromatiaceae bacterium
GTGCTGGGGTGGGAGGCCTATGCGGGGATCCTGCTGCTGATCCGGACGGGCGTGAAGGTGGCGTGAAGGTGGGGCTTCGCTTGCTGTCCCTGCGTGGCCGAGTGTGCAGCGCTCACGTCTGGGGCAGCGGCTGCTTAACCTTGCTCAACTCTATTCACCCAGCCTAGAATCTAACCCGAGTGGGGCGCCCTGCCCTGCCCGGCCCGCCCGGCTCTGGCTTTCCAGGTGTGCCGGATAATGTGCGGGACTGTCGCAGGTTGGGGCAGGGATACGGTGGATTCAGGCAGGTTTGCACATTGCGCGAGCGGCTAACCTGTTGTTTAAAAAGGACTCGTACCTAGTGGACCTGGTTCGTAATCAGTAGGTCGAGAGTTCGAATCTCCTCATCGGCTTCATAAATTCAAAGGCTTAGGAATAACAACCCTAAGCCTTTTGCATTTATAGTATGGCCATGTAGCCACCATGTAGCCAAATCTGCGCAACGCGGATCAGTGCCAATCAGCAAGATTTCTCCCCGTTCTCAGCCAACCCCTAGCCGCGCCGCTCTGTCCGCTGGCGGCTGATCATCTGCCGTTGTTCGCGGATCTCATGGTCCCCACCAACCACCACCGCTGTGGTGCAGACCCTGCGCATCAACGACGCGACCCGGGATGATGGCTAGGCGGCCGCAGCCCTTGACCTTCACCCTGACCCTCAGCCCCAAGTGCGCCGGTCCGCTGACGGTGCACTAAACCCAGGCGGGTAGTGATTACGTCGCCAACAGTGGAGGATTGACCTTCCCGCCCGGGCAGCGGGTGCAGACGGTCAGCGTGGTGGTGCGGGGGGACCGGGTTAAGGAGGGGAATGAGACCTTTTTTGTGAATTTGAGCACCCCGAGTGGGGCGACACTGTTTCATGGGCGGGGGGTGGGGAGGATTGGGGAGGATGATTAGGGGTGGTAAGCACCGCCAAGGCCAATTGCCAGCCGGAGGGCAGCAGGAGTAGATTGCGCGCCGCCAGGCTGCCCTCGGGATGTTCGGCTGTACCAGGAAGGGATGCCTTCTTCATGG
>JBGAUK010000186.1:0-1047 GCA_044228695.1 Chromatiaceae bacterium
GTTTTGACCCAGGCGTTGTTGAGGTAGCGGTAAACCACGACCGTGCCTTGACGGGATTGGACGTTGCTGTAGGTGGGGGCGCCCACATAGAGCCACTGACCGTCGGGGGAGATGGCCACGCCTTGGCCGAACTGCCCGCCGACGTCGCCGGGGAGCAGGGTATCGCGCAGTTGATAGAGGCCGTTGGCGTCGCGCGCGTAGAGGTACACCCGCCCCCAGTAATAATCCGCCTCGGCGGCGCCCACCGCGAGCAGGCTGCCATCGTTGGTGACGGAGACGGCCGACCCGAAGCCTTTGGCACCGACCGGGCCGGGGATCTCCTGCTTCTGGGTCCAGACGCTGGCGACGGGTTCAAAGAGGAAGACGGAGCCCCGGTCGTTGGCGACACCTGGCGCGCCCACAAAGACGCCGCCGGTGGCGTTGTAGAAGCAGCAGGAGGCGCCAAAGTAGGCGTCCGCTACGGGTGGGGAGAGGGTCAGGGTGGCTATCTGGTTGAGGTTGAAGTTGACGGGCAACCCGTATTGGAGGTCGCCATCGACCAGATTGAACACGAAGACGGCGCCCGAGGGCAGGGCGTTGTAACTGTCGCCACAGGCGATCTTGAGCCCATCGTGCGACAGGGCCAGGGCGTTGAATTCGCCATCGAGCTGTGCGGTGACGCTGATGTCGTTGACGAATTCGTGGTTGCCCTGCCGGTGCTGGTAGATGTTTAGGTTGCGCTGGCTGCCGGTGTCGGTGCCGACGACGAGGCGGTTACCCCATTGGCCGACGGCAACCAGGGTGTTGGCGTTGCGGTCGGGCCGGATCTCGAGCCGGGGTCTGAGGTTGCCCAGGGCGTATTTCATCATGGCGGCTTATCCGATGTGAATTTCGAGTTCGCCGGCCAGGAAGACCGGTACGTCGCCAGCCGCGACGGGCTTAGGCGTGGTCAAGGGGACGACGAGGCGGGCGGTGCCGTCCTGGTCCTTGAGGACCACGGTGGTAATCGAGGGCCAGGCGGTGGTGGCGGTGGGGAACGGGATGGGGGCCAGGTTGCGGAAGACGGTG
>JBGAUK010000187.1:0-1045 GCA_044228695.1 Chromatiaceae bacterium
TTTGGCTTTACCGCTCTGCAGTGTGGCGCCGGCGGTACCCTCACCATCACCCTGACCTATCCCCAGCCCCTGCCGGCCGAGACGCGCTACTGGAAGAACATCAGCGGAAACTGGGTCGACTGGACCAACCAAGTGAAGATCGCCGGCAATACCGTCATCCTGACCATCACCGATGGAGGCGCGGGTGATACCAACCCGGCCGCTGGTGAGATCAGCGACCCGAGCGGTCCGGCATTTGGCGGTGGAGCCACGTCCATTCCCACCCTCTCGGAATGGGGGCTGATCCTGCTGGGGCTGGCCCTACTGACCCTGGCGGGCTGGCGGCAACGCCAGGGCTTTACCCCGCGCGGGCAACCCGTCGGCACCGAGCGGAAGGGTCGGGGGCGGCGGGCGGCGGGCGGGGGTGTCGACAGCAGGGATGCTGTCGCCAAGCCTACCGGGAGGTATTCACGGCCCTAGCGGCGCAGAACACCGCGGCCAGCGCGGGCTGGGCGATACCTAGCAGCAGGATCAGCGCACCGCCAACAGACGGGGCATACCACTACCGTCTCGCCATTCTCGGCGGTCTGGCGTTGTTCGATGACGATGATGTCCCCGTCCTGGATCTGGTCATCGATCATGGAGTGGCCGCGCACCCGCAGGGCATAGCTGGTCATCCTCCAGCCAGGGGTTCGAGGCGGGGGTCCCAGAAGAGGCGGGTCCGTTTGGGCATCAGGTAGACGACGGGGGGCATCGGCGGCTCCGGCGGGGGGGGGTGACAGGCGTTGGAGGTAGGCTTGTGCCGTGCTTGGGGACAAACCTCGTCCCCAGGGCCGGCCCATTGCCCTACGCCCTGCCCAAGGGCTACTGCGGGTACCCCTCGGATTATATTCTTGTCATAACCCCCATGCGCCGTAGGCGCCGCAGCACCGGCACCCTTGTTGCGCGCCAGATCGGCCAGGGCCATGGGGGCGAGCAAGGCCAACAGCCGGGCGCTGGTGGTGGTGCGGAGGGGCGGCAGGGCGGGCGGGGGCAAGCCCGGCCGCGGTGCCCCCCCCCGGTCAGT
>JBGAUK010000188.1:0-1043 GCA_044228695.1 Chromatiaceae bacterium
GTTCAATCTTTATCAGATCGAAATGGAGTTGGCGGAGGCTGGGGCGCCTGCATCCCCGGTGGGCGCCGAGCCAGTGACTCCCTCCCCCCTGGCGGGGGAGGGCTGGGGAGAGGGGGAGCGCCTGAGCCGCTATCTCCTGGACATCACCGCCGCCAACAAGGTCAACGCCCTCTTCGACCGCCTGCGCCCAGAGGTGGTCTTCCACGCCGCGGCCTACAAGCATGTGCCGTTGCTGGAGGACCAGATCGGCGCGGCCTTGCACAACAACGTTCTCGGCACCCAGGTGATGGCCGAGGCGGCGGCGCGCTGGGGCTGCGAGCGCTTCGTGCTCATCTCCACCGACAAGGCGGTGAACCCGTCCAATGTCATGGGTGCTACCAAGCGCTGGGCGGAACTGATCTGCCAGGATCTGGGCCAGCGATCCGCCTGCCGCTTCCTTACCGTGCGCTTTGGCAACGTGCTGGGCTCGGCGGGTAGCGTGGTGCCGCGCTTCCAGCGCCAGATCGAACGCGGCGGTCCGGTGACGGTGACCCATCCCGAGATCGAGCGCTTTTTCATGACCATCCCCGAGGCCTGCCAGTTGATCATGCAGGCGGCGGTGATCGGTGAGGGCGGGGAGACCTTTGTCCTCGACATGGGCGAGCCGGTGAAGATCCGCTATCTGGCGGAGCAGATGATCCGCCTGGCGGGACGGGAGCCCGGACGAGATATTCGCATCGAGTACACGGGTCTGCGCCCGGGGGAGAAGCTGTACGAGGAGTTGTTCTACGCCGCCGAGGCTTATGCGCCGACGCCTCATGCCATGATCCGCGTGGCACGACCGGGGGTGGCGAGGCAGAAAGGCGATGCGGGTGGCGGTGATACGGTGTCCACGCCGCTGCAGGTGGCCCTGGCGGCCCTGCCTGCGGCTCTGGGGCGAGGTAATGAGGCTGAGTTATCAGTCCTGCTAGCGGAGGTAGTCAAAGATTGGCATCCACCACGAGTGACCATAGCCAGCATCCAACTTTAGGAGCATCCATGCGCTTCTTGGGCGAGGCGCTATT
>JBGAUK010000189.1:0-1029 GCA_044228695.1 Chromatiaceae bacterium
AGCCGGTCATCGAACAGCAGGGTCAGAAAAGCGATCTGGACAATCAGTACATTGGTCCATCGATAGTCCCGGTTCGACAGCACCGGGAAATAGCGCTGTTCGATGAACTCGACCAGGGGCTGGAGATCGCCGGTCTGACAGACGTGTTTGCGAAGCCGCGGGATGCGGGTTTTATCCTCATACTCTGGCAGCCACAGGTCCTGTAACCGCTCCACATACAACGACCGGGCGACCAGATTGGGGATGTTCAAAATACTTTCATCAAAGTCGGTTCGGCCAGTCAGGGTCAACACCCCAAAGTAGTACAACAGCGAGGCCATGAAGGGTCGATCCTTGACTGCGGTCAATACGTCCTGGACGCCGAAGCGCCGGGCCAGTTGTGGAATGATAATCCCCTGTTCGCCATTGAGGGCCTGAATCAGCAGGTCTTCGCCGTGGGGCAACTGAGAGATATAGACCAGCTTGCCGCGGTCCATGGCCAGATTGTCGTCCAGCATCTGGCGCGGGTAGCGGCCGTGCTTGCCCAGGCATTCCAGGAAATACAAACTCAGGGTGGGGTTATACAGGCTGTCTCCGGCTTCCTCGCTAAACCGGTAGCCGTTATAGAACGTCCGCATGGCATCCAGCGCCTCGGCGGCCGACCATGAACCCCCTTCCGCCGCCAGGCGCGCCAGCACGGCGGCGAGTTCCCCTTCGGTGAACCCGCACAAATCGTTGAACTCATCGTCCAGATAAATATTTTTGGCCACGTTGTAGCCGCTGGTCATGTCGCTGAGGACGATGGGCGAGACACCGGTGATAAAGACCCGGTCCACGCCCCGACGGCCCGACTCGCCCTTCACCGCCTTGAACACGGTCTTCAACGCCCCTTCGCCATACAGCAATGCTTCGTAATATTCCTGTTTCCGCCCGGTCATCAGCACGTCGTTGGCGAAGTTATCGTATTCATCCACCAGCAGGTAGAGCGGATACGGCGTCTCGGCAATCGCGGTGATCAGCGAGGACCACGAAGAAATGGCGTCGGTCGGG
>JBGAUK010000018.1:0-40784 GCA_044228695.1 Chromatiaceae bacterium
AGTGCGACGCTAAGGCCAGCAAGTTCCTGCTGCTGACGGAGTGAGGCCCATGGCGCACAAAGCTTTGCAGACCCAGGTGGCGCGGCTCGAAACCGTGTTCCGCGACATTGCCGCCACGCGCATGGAGGGCGTGCCCTTGCTGCACGCCGGTCTTCAGGTGCAGGCCGTGGACTTTGCGCCCGAGCCCGAGGGGGACTTTGCCTTGGGGGTGCTGGTCACACCCTGGTTCATGAACCTCGTGCGCCTGCCGCTGGCCGCCGATGCCCCGGTGGCGGCGCCGGGCGCCAGTGCGCTGCGCAGCGTGGGTCGCGAGCAATTCCCCTTCATCGGCGCCGACGAGCCCGGATTCGGCGCCTATGAAGCCTGTTCGCTGTTCTCGCCGATGTTCGAGTTCGTCGATCAGCAGGCTGCGTTGGCCACGGCCGAGGCGGTGCTGGCCGACCTGCGGCGCCCTCATGAGCCTGCAGCGGACGCAGCGCCCGCGCTGCCCGACGCGTCGCGTCGCGCGTGGCTGCTCGGCCGCGGTGGCCGCGTGCGAGAGGAGCCCTTGCGGTGAGCCTGCTCGATGCCGTGGCCGGCACCCTGACACTGCGGCCCGGGCGCGCACCGTCGCTCGCCTGTGATCGCCCGATCGTGGGCCCGCAGCTGCTGGGCCGGCTCACCCAGGGCCGGCGCGCCGCGATGCTGCCCGATCTGCTGGGTTCGCTGTTCACGATCTGCGCGCACGCACATCGCCTGACCGCGCGCCGCGCCGTGCTGGCGGCCTGCGGGCTGCCAGTCAGCGAGGCCGAGCAGCGGCGCGATGCGCTCGCGATCGGCCTGCACACGGCACGCGAGCATCTGCAGCGCTTGGCGATCGACTGGCCGCGCCTGACCGATCGTGCCGACGCCGACGCGGCCGCATGGTTGCGCGACGCGCCGGTGGTGACGCTGGCCTCGGCCCTATCGCCGGGGCACGACGCAGCGTGGCGCGACGCGGCCGCGCCGCTGCCGCGCTGGCTCGAACGGCGATTGTTCGGCATGCCGCCCGCGGACTGGCTGGCACGCTGGCGCTTCGATCGCGGCGACTGGCTGGATCGATGGAGCGCGCAGCATGCGCATCCGGTCACGCGCGTGCTGCGCTCGGTGCGGCCGACGGCGCAGAAGCAGCGCTGGAGCGGCGCGCCTCTGGATGTGCCCGAACGCGGCGAGGCCGGATGGCGTGCGCTGGCCGCGGAGATCGCCGCCGATCCGGCGTTCGCCGGCCGTCCGCACTGGCAGGGCGCGCCCGCGGAGACCGGCCCCTGGACGAGGCAGGCCGCGCCGGATCCGGTGGGTTCGGCCTGGGAGCGGCTGGGCGCGCGGCTGGCGGACCTGGCGCGCGTCGCCGATGCTGCGGCCCACGCCGGCGTCGCCGGCAGGGGTGTGCTCGCCGGCGGCGCCGGCAGGGATGTGCTCGCCCGCGGCTCGCTGTGCCTCGCGCCGGGCGAGGCCATCGCCTGGAGCGAAATGTCGCGCGGCCTGCTGGTGCACTGGGTGCAGCTCGAAGGCGACGAGCGCGACCCCGCCCTCGCTCGCGTGCAGCGCGTGCAGGTGCTGGCGCCCACCGATTGGAATTTCCACCCCGACGGGGCCTTTGCGCGCTGGCTCGCCGCCTGTCCAGCCGACACCGATGACCCTGCGGTGCGGTTGGCCGCCCTGGCGCTCGACCCCTGCCTGGCTTTCACAATCACGCGTTCGGAGGCCCTGGATGCATGAGATGAGCCTGGCCGGTGGTGTGTTGCGGGTGGTGGAAGACGCGGCCGCGCGCGAGCGTTTCACGCGCGTGAAGCGGCTGACGCTGGAGGCCGGTGCGCTGGCCGGCGTGGAAGTGCACGCGCTGCGTTTCGCACTCGAGGCCATGACACCCGGCACGGTGCTCGACGGCGCGACGATCGAGATTCACGAGCCGCCGGGCCGCGCCTGGTGCATGCGCTGCGGCGAGACGGTGGAGATCGCCTCGCGCGCCGATGCCTGCCCGCGCTGCGGCACCTGGCAGCTGACGCCCACCGGCGGCACCGAACTGAAGGTGCGCGAGCTGATCGTGCACGAAAGCTAGGAGAAAACATCATGTGCGTCGTCTGCGGCTGCTCCGGCACCGAGGCCCAGGTCCACGGTCATGCGCACCCCCACGTGCATGACCATGGCCATGATCACGACCATGGCCAGACGCCGGGCGCGCCGACGGACCTGCATTTCGGCGCCAACGAGGCCAGGGTGTCGGTGCCCGGCATGAGCGTCGAGCGCGCCATCCGGCTCGAGGCCGACGTGCTGGGCGCCAACGACGCGATCGCGCGTGCGAACCGCGCCCACTTCGCGGCGCATGGCGTCGCGGCCTACAACCTGGTGTCGAGCCCCGGCTCGGGCAAGACCACGCTACTGGTGGCCACGATCGGCGCGCTGCGGCGTGAGCACCCACCACAGGCGCTCGCAGTGATCGAGGGCGATCAGCAGACCAGCCATGACGCCGATCGCATCCGCGCCACCGGCGTCCCGGCGTTGCAGATCAACACGGGCAAGGGCTGTCATCTGGACGCCCACATGGTCGGTCATGCCATCGAGAGCCTGGACCTGGCGGAGAAGAGCCTGCTTTTCATCGAGAACGTCGGCAACCTGGTCTGCCCGGCCGCCTTCGATCTCGGCGAGGCCCACAAGGTCGCCATCCTCTCGGTCACGGAGGGTGAGGACAAGCCTCTGAAATACCCGGATATGTTCCACGCCGCCGACCTCATGATCCTGAACAAGATCGACCTGCTGCCCTACCTGGATTTTGACATGGCGCTGTGCCTTGACTATGCCCGCCGCGTCAATCCGGGTATCGAGATCCTGCAGGTCTCCGCCCGCAGCGGCGAGGGCCTGGACGCCTGGTATAGCTGGCTTCAGGACCGCATGGCCTCCTGACTGATCCCATGAAGATCGCCCTGATGGTGCTTGGCCCCCTGGTCCTGCTTGGCGTGGCGGCCATGGCGGTGTTCGTCTTCTACGTGCAGAACGTGGAGACCCCCACCTATCAAGTCGTCACCCAGGCTGGCGATCTGGAGGTCCGCGATTACCCCCGACTGGTGGTGGCCGAGGTCCGGCGCCAGGGGCCCCGCCAGGAGGCCCTGAGGGCCGGGTTTGGCCCCCTGGCCCGCTACATCTTTGCCGAGGAGCGCGCGGGCGAGCGTATCAGCATGACCGCCCCCGTGACCCAGCAGCGACCGGAGCGGATCAGCATGACGGCGCCGGTCACCGCCCAGGTGGTGACGCCCGCCGCGACCACCCCAACGGCGACCCTCGACGCGGCCTCCGCGGTTCCCCCTCAAGCGACCGCCCTGGCGTTGCCCGCCAAGGTAACCCCCCCAGCGACCACCCAGGCCGAGAATGGCGCCGCGTCCACCCAGGCGGTCCCCTTCGCGGCGGTCCCCCCGGCCACCGCTGCTGCAACCCAAGCCCGCGACGGGGGCGAGGACTGGGCGGTGCGCTTCATCATGCCTGCCCGCTATGGGCTGGAGCAGTTGCCCGCCCCCGCCGGGAGCGACGTGCGCCTGAGCGAGGTCCCGCCCCGGCGGGTCGCGGCTATCCGTTTCAGCGGGCGGGCCTCGGATGAACTGATCGCCAGCAAGGAGGGGGAGTTACGCGCCTGGCTGACGGCCCAGGGCCTGACACCCGCTGCCCCGGCGATCTATGCCTTTTATAACGATCCCTTCACGCCCGGATTCCTGCGCCGTAACGAGGTCCTCATCGACCTCGCCGAGGCACCGGCGGGGGCAATACCATGAAGAGCGAGGATGGAAGCGCCAGCTCGCGGGCGGCCGACCCCTCCAATCGCTCCAATCGCTCCGGCCGGGCCGTTGGCATTGCCGCACTCCTCGTCGTCCTCCTGGCGCTGGCCGCCATCGCCGTCGGCCTCTGGGACCTGACCCGCGCTACGGCCGGACTCCGTATCGAGACCCTGAGGGTGGGCGAGATCCCGGTCACTGTCTTTTACCCGGCGGCGGGGTCGGCCTCCACCTCGCCAGAGGACAACCGTCTAGGTGACGCCGAGGAACCGAGCGTCTCAGGCATGGCGCCACGCGATCCCCTTTCGCCAACCCCGAACGTCGCCGAGGCACCGGTAGCTTCCGAACCGGTACCCAGGCCCCGGGTCATCATCGCCCACGGCTTCGCGGGCTCCCAGCAGTTGATGCAGCCCTACGCGGTGACCCTGGCCCGTAACGGTTATATCGCGGTGACCTTCGACTTTCCGGGCCATGGCCGTAACCCCCAACCCTTCGTCGCCCGCCTGGAGGACGAGGCGCGGCGGGTTGGGGTCCTGCTCGGGGCCCTGGAGCAGGTGGCCGAATTCGCGGCGGGACTGCCAGGGGGCGATGGGCGCCTGGGGCTGGTGGGGCACTCCATGGCCGGGGACGTGCTGTTGCGTTATGCCACCGCCCACCGCGAGCAAGTGGTGGCCTCGGTCTTGATCTCGCCCTACATGTCGGCGAGTGCCCCCAAGACCGAGCCGCGCGATCTCCTGTTCATCTTCGGTGCCCTGGAGCCCGAGATGCTCCATGAATCAGGCCGGGAGGCCATCGCGGCGGCCAGAGGTGGCCAGGTGGCGGGCGCCGCCGCGGTGGCGCCCGGCGTGACCTATGGCGAGCTGGCCGATGGCAGTGCCCGGCGTCTGGTGCTGGCGCCGGGGGTGGAACATATCGGCGTCCTATATGGTCAGGGCGGCATTGGCGCCGCCCTGGATTGGCTCAATCAGGCCTTCGGACGCCAGGGCGACGGCTTTATCGATGCCCGGGGGCGGGCGCTGGGGCTGCTATTCCTCGGCATCGTCGCCCTGGCCTGGCCCCTGTCCCGGCTGCTGCCACGGGCGGCGACCCAACCCCTGGGGGCCGGGCTCGGCTGGCGGCGCCTGCTTCCGGTGGCCCTCCTGCCCGCCGTGCTCACCCCGCTGATCCTGCGTTTCGTCCCCAGCGACTACCTGCCCATCCTGCTGGGGGATTATCTGGCCCTGCATTTCGGGGTTTACGGGCTCGTGACCCTGGCGGCGCTCGGCTTCTCGGTCCGACGGCGCGGCCCCGGCGCGGTGCCCGGGGAACTGGCGGCCACACCGGGGCGGGTCCTCTGGCCGGGCCTGGTGATCGGCACCCTGGCGAGCGCCGCCTACCTGACACTGGCGGTCGCGCTCCCCCTGGATCACTACGTGACCGCCTTCCTGCCCGGCGCTGGTCGTATCTGGCTGATCCTGGGCATCCTGCCCGGCACCCTGGCCTATTTCGCCGCCGACGGCTGGCTCACCCACGGCCCCGGGTCGCCACGGGCCGCGCCCCTGCTGACCCGGGGGCTCTTCCTTCTGTCCCTGCTGGGGGCCGTGGCGCTCAACCTGAGCCAACTCTTTTTCCTCATCATCATCATCCCGGCCATCCTGGTCTTCTTCTTACTCTATGGCCTGGTGGGCGGCTGGATCTATCGTCGCACCCGTCATCCCCTGGTGGGCGCCCTGGCCATTGGCCTCGCCTTCGCATGGTCCATCGCCGTCACCTTTCCGGTGGTGGATTGAGTGGAGGCGGGTCATTCGCTGACGTTTGAGCCAGCGGGTAAATCTATTGTTCTGAATTCTCTCGGCATGATTCTATCTTTTATAAGGAACTCTAATGGCAATCGCCAGTTTTGATCGTTTCATTGAACCACTGCTAAGACTTTTGATTCTTCACCCGGGTGGGATAAAAGCCAGCGATGCTCAGCGGGCCTTGGCGGACCAATTCGGAATAACCGATGAGGAGCGGCGCGCGCTGTTACCGAGCGGTATCTACCCCGTTTACAAGAGTCGGATCGGATGGGCCAATGACCGTCTCAAACGACAAGGGTTCTCCATCAGCGAACGACGCGGTTACTGGCGAGTAACGGAAAAGGGATTAGCCTACGCGGCCTACAATCCATCGATTTCGGAAGGCGAACTAAAGCGTCTTGCATATCCTGGGCGCAATGTGCAATTCAATCAGGTGGTTGTTGAAACGCTAACTGAAATTGAACAGCCAGAATTCCCAGGTTCCGCGCCCGAAGAGCGCATTCATCAAGCGCTGACCGAGATCCGGGAAGGTGTTGTACATGACTTATTGCAGCGCATTGCCGGTCGTGAACCCGAATTCTTCGAGCGCCTGGTCCTTCAGGTACTGAAAGCCATGGGTTATGGGGCTGACGAACTCGCCTTGGAGCATAGCGGGAGTCCCGGAGACGATGGGATTGATGGCATCATTTCTTTGGATCGATTGGGTCTCGATCAGGTCTATGTCCAGGCCAAGCGTTATGCCGAAGATCGCCGGATCCAAAAAGATGCCATCCATGGTTTCATCGGTGCGCTCCACCTCAAGGGGGCTAATAAAGGGGTGTTTATCACGACGAGTAGCTTCAGTGCTGGCGCGAAGAAGGCTGCTCAGGATGTCAGAGGATTGACGTTGCGACTCATAGACGGTGATCGGCTAGCGCGGCTGATGATCGAACATCAGGTCGGAGTTCAACATGACGCAATACCTGTACCCAAACTCGATCTTGATTTTTGGGAGGACGCTTAAGCGCGAAGTGCTGGAGGGTCAGGGGAGCTGGGAGGCCGCCACCCGTCTTGTTGATCACGATCAGGGTCAAGGCGCCCGTGGCGGCCTCCTCGGCGGCATAAATGCCCAGCCGGCTCTGATCACTGCTGACCGCCTTGATGCGGGTTTCGCCGAATTTCCCTCCAGCGCCGTTGTAGTTGCGAAACATGCGGAAGGCGAAGGCGACCGGCTGGCTGGTGGCGGACGGCGACCAGAGGGTCGCCAGGTGCAATCCCTCGCGACCGAAGATGCCCAGGACGTCGGCCTGGGCCAGGGCGCCATTGATATGCTCGGGCGCCCCCAGTTGTATTCGGTGATGGCCAGCTTGGTGCCCGGATGACGGTAGGGACACCGGGCAGTGCCCTGGGGCCGGGCCGCGGGCTTACTTCGCCGTATCCTCGGCGGCCAGCCGCGTGATCAGGACCTCCGACAACCATAGCCCCGCATCTTGCAGGCGCCTCAGGGCGCTTTCGGTCGAGTCAATCAAGCCGCGGCGCCGGGCCAATACCACGACCGCCGCCGTACCCAGGATAGCGAGGTTGAACACGTGGGCGCAGCGCCGGGCCTGGCGGTCGTCGATCACCGCTATGTAACCCGGGTGTTGCAGCGCGAAGGACAGCACCGCCGTCTCGCCGGCGCCGAGCCCCCAGGCGGTTACTTCCGGGCGGCTGGCCACGGCGCGCTGCATGGCCCAATCGGCCTTCGGCAGTCCTCGCGTGGCCGGGTCGCTATGGGTGCGGTTGACCACCTCTGCCCAAACGGCGTCCGGCACCAGGACTTCGGGAAACAACCGCGGTAGCAGCGGATGCGGATTGGCGCGAAACAGGGTAATCAAGGGCGAGGTGTTGACGACCACTTTCTCAATCAACACCGGCCAGATCCTCCAGAACTTCCTCCGCGCTGTATTGGAAGGGGCTGACCTGGTACTTGCCCAAGGCGGTGATGAAGTCGGCGCGGGTCAGGCCGGCGATTACCGCAGCCCGACCCTGGGAGACGAGCTCCAATTCGTACCACTTTACGGCGGCCGCAATGCGCAGCTCGTGAGTAAACTCCTGAGGACTCTTACGCAAGGTGGCAAAGACCTCTTCCGGCATTTCCAAGGTCAATTGGGTCATGGAGCTTTCCTCTTGGTCAGGATGGGGTACGGAGCGGGGCGGCTATCGGCGCCGCCGCTAATCGATCCAGATCGCCCCTGGGTGACTCCTGCGAATGACCTGGCCAAGTTTATACTGTCTTCCCCGTACTTGCCGTCTCCGGGCTTAATCCCGTGGCGTGATTTCAGCACCAGGCTCCCTGCCATGGATGCCCAAGGCTCTCCGCCTGGCATAATTCCGCGCCTCGACCACCCGAATCCACCCCCAAGAGGAGTTCGCCATGGAGCAAGGACCGTCAAAAGGTCTCCACGACGTCAGCTTGATGAGCCACGACCGGCGCCTGAGCGGCCGGCCGCGGCTGTGCAGCGACTGTGGTCTTTGCGACAGCTACTTGCGCCCACGCATGGCGGAGACCTGTCTCTTTGTGGGCAACCGCATGGAAGAGCAGGAACTGCGTCTGCATGGCCGTCGCCGCCAGCCCGGGGATGAGATGCGCTTTGGCATCTTCCGGGAGCAGGCGATCCTGCGTCTGCGTCGTCCCGTGGCCGGCGCCCAGTGGACGGGCATGGTCACCACCCTGGCGGCCCGCTTGCTGGAGCGGGGTGAGGTGGAGGCGGTGATTCTCACCGGGACCCAGCCCGGCACCCGCTTCCAACCCCGGCCGGTCCTCGCCCGCACCCCGGCGGAGGTGGCCGCCTGCGTGGGCAATAAGCCCAGCCTGTCCCCCAGCCTGATCCTGCTAGACCAGGTGCGGGCGTCCGGTATCCGCCGTCTGGCGGTAATTGGCACCGGCTGCCAGGTGCAGATCCTGCGTCAGGCTGAGGCGGAACTGGGCCTGGAGCGACTGGACGTCATCGGCATCCCCTGCAGCGACAATGTCACCTACGAGGACCAGCAGTTCTTCCTCAAGACCATCTCCCGCTCGCCGGAGACAGTGGTCCATTACGAATTCATGCCGGACTTCAGCCTCTGGCTCCGCCACGAGGACGGCCAGCGGGAGCGGGTCAACTTTATCGACTTCCCCATGGACAAGCTGCAGGGCATCTTCCCCTCCGCCTGCCTGTCCTGTTTCGACTACCCCAATGCCCTGGCGGACATCACCATCGGCTACATGGGGGCCCCCCTGGGTTGGCAGTGGGTGCTGGCCCGCACCGCCCGGGGCGCCGAACTACTGGACCTGCTGCGCCCGGACCTGGAATCCCGCCCCTTGAGCGAGAGCGGCGACCGCACCCGGGGTATGCCCCGCTATATCCAGATGCTGGCCAAAACCCCGGGTAAACCGCCCAAGCTCATCCGCCTTCTCATCGCCTTTCTGCAACGCCGGCGCGGCGCCAAGGGTCTGGAGTTTGCCCGGGCCATCATCGAGATGAAGCTGCTGCGCAACTACACCTATGTGCGCGACAAGTTTCCGCGGATGGAGGCCAAGATCGTGCCCTATCATGTCTATGAGGCCACCCGGCCCTACGCGGCAGAGTACGCCGCGACCTTTGGGCGGACGCCTGGAGAGGGCGTGGAACCGGCGGGGTAGGGCGGTGGGGCACCCCATCCCGGGGCGGCTGCGGCAACCCTTTTCGAAAGGGTGTGGCGGGCCAGCCCCCTCAAGTGGGAGAGGTCAATCCACGCGTCTAGAAAGATCGGCTGCAACCATTTCTGGCCATTCCCCCTGATTGGTAGAGGTCAATCCACGGGTAGCTTGAGGTGGTGCAGGCGTGGCCCGCCGTCGTCGATGTTGTCGTACATCACCAGAAGGGTGACGGTGTCCGGGGTTTGTTCCAGGACGGCGATGGCCTCGGCCTTGGGGATCTCGCGGCCGCCCCGGTCCTTTTTCTCGCCCGTGGCATCGGTCTGAAGTTCCATCAGCGGGCGGGATTTGCCGTTCCCGGGCGTCAGGAGATGGAGGAGGTAGGCGCCGGCGGCGGAATCGGCGGGCCCCGATAACACCAGCAGGCGGCCGTCATCCAGGGCCGCGAGGTCGCGGATGCCGGTGTTGGGACCCAGCGCGAGGGTCAGTACTTCGGGCTTGTCAGTGGCGGGCTGGTCGCCGGGCTTGAAAAGTTCAGTGACCGCGACGCTCAGGATTTTCGCGGTGTTAGCCTTAGAGGAGGGCGTTCGAAAGCCCAGGTACAGGCGGTTGCCGACCAGGGCCATGCCCTCGATCCCCGCCCCCTCGTCACCCGCCTTGCCGAAGGTATCGGATAAGGCGCTGTTGCCGATAATATCGGCGAGGCGCCAGCTCCGTTCCACGTCTTTTGCTTTAAGGGGTTTTGAAGTGGCCAGGGCCCGGGCTAGGATAAAGGAGGATGGCCGGAACTTACCCTTGGCCCGGGAGCAGGCATGGGAGCCAGTGACGTAGATGCGGTCGCCCGCGATGGCGATGGCCTCGCCGTCGAACTCTCCAAAGTCATCTTCCTGCTCACAGAGGTCCCGCGGCCTGGTACCGACGATGTCATCCTTTTGCTTCTTGGCGGGCGTTAGCAGTTGCAGTCGCTGGCCCGTGGGCGCCAGCGTCTTGCCGTCGAAGCGGGCCCATTCCGCGAAACGCTCCTCATCGTTCACCGCCAGGCAGGCGTACACGCCCTTTTCGGGCGGCAGGCAGGCCAGGCCGCTCATGCCGCGGGGTGTCGTTTCCTTGGTTTCGAGGGTGGTGAAGGGTGGCGCCACGGGGATGGGCTCGCCCCTGGAGACTGGCAAGGCTTGGGTCCAAGCCAAGGCTGGCAAGGCCGCGAGCCAGGCCCCGGCCAGCCAGCTTGACCGGGCGCGTCGCGGATAGGAGTATTTCAGGTCGGGGGGTTGGGGCATGGTGGGCTGGCCTCCTGGTCATTGGCAGGGATGGGGGCGCGCCGCGCGGGCCCCAATCAGTGGCTTGCCTCGCCTTGAGGGCCGGGTTAGCCGAGCCCCAGAATGTGGTAGCCCGTATCCACGTAGATGATCTCGCCGGTGATACCGGAGGCCAGGTCGGAGCAGAGGAAGGCGGCAGCGTTTCCGACCTCTTCGATGGTGACGTTGCGGCGCAGGGGGGTCTTCTCCTCCACCTGCTTGAGCATGGAGCGGAAGTCGGAGATGCCGGAGGCGGCGAGGGTGCGGATGGGGCCGGCGGAGATGGCGTTGACGCGGGTGCCCTTGGGGCCCAGGGAGGCCGCCAGGTAGCGCACATTGGCCTCCAGGCTCGCCTTGGCCAGGCCCATGACGTTATAGTTGGGCACCGCTCTTTCGGCACCCAGATAGCTGAGGGTTAGGAGGGCGCCATTGCGGCCCGCCATCATGTCGCGGCCGGCCTTGGCCAGGGCGGCGAAGCTGTAGGAACTGATGTCGTGGGCGACGGCGAAGCCCTCGCGGGTGACGGCATCGACATAGTCGCCCTCCAGTTGGTCGCGGGGGGCGAAGCCGATGGAGTGGACGATACCGTCGAGGCCATCCCAATGCTGGGCCAGGGCCTTAAAGCAGTCTCCGATCTGGGCGTCGCTGGAAACGTCCAGGGGCAACACCAGCTCCGATCCACACTTGGCGGCCATTTCCTCGGCGCGGCCCTGCAACTTGTCGCCCTGGTAACTGAAGGCCAGAGTGGCGCCCTGCTCATGCATGGCCTGAGCGATGCCCCAGGCAATGGAGCGGGTGCTGGCGACGCCGGTAATCAAAATCTTTTTGTCTTTCAGGAACCCCATGACGTTCAAACCTCTCGTGGTGGTGAATAATCCAGGGCCTGGCCCAAGGACGTGGCGGCCGGGCATGGGCGGCGCGGACGCCTTAGGCCAGCAACATTACCGAAACTGAGCGACGGGCGGAAGGGCGGGCGATGCAAAAAGGCCTAATGGCGGGGTTGTTGGGCGCGGTGCTGGTCCTGATCCTGCTGGCTGGCTGTGGCGATGGCGCCTGGAACAACCCCTGGCCGACGCGGGAGGCGGGGGCCAATGTCCTCTATTCCTCCTTCGAGGAGCGGCCCAAGCACCTAGACCCGGCACGCTCCTATAGCTCCAATGAGTACGCCTTCCTGGCCCAGATTTACGAGCCGCCCCTCCAGTACCATTTTCTGCTGCGGCCCTACCAACTCGTCCCGCTGACGGCGGAGAGCCTGCCGGAGCCGGCCTATTTCGACGCCGAGGGCCGGGCGCTGCCCCAGGATGCCCCGGCGGCGGCAATCGCCCGGTCCGAGTACCTGATCAGCATCCGTCCCGGCAGCTACTATCAGCCCCATCCGGCCTTTGCCCAGGACGCCGCCGGCGGCTACCGCTATCACCACCTGACCCCCGCCGACCTTGAGGATGTCAACCGCCTGGCGGACTTCCCGGAGACCGGCACCCGCGAGCTGACGGCGGCGGATTATGTCTATCAGATCAAGCGGCTGGCAGTTCCCTGGCGGCATTCGCCCATTGCGGGGGTCCTGGGGGAACATATCCAAGATTTTAACGAGCTGACGGCCCGCATCGAGGCCCAGGCCCCCGCAACCGGGGCGGATGGGGAGCGCCCCTACCTGGATCTGGACGCCATCCCCTTCGCCGGGGCCGAGGTGGTGGATCGCTATCGCTATCGCATTCACATCAAGGGCAAGTATCCCCAGTTCTCCTACTGGCTGGCCATGCCTTTCTTCGCCCCCATGCCCTGGGAGGCGGAGCGCTTCTACGACCAGCCGGGCATGAAGGCGCGCAACCTGACCCTGGACTGGTACCCCGTGGGCACCGGGCCCTTCTATCTCAGCGAGAACAATCCCAACCTGCGCATGGAGTTGATGCGCAATCCTCATTTTCATGGCGAGACCTATCCCAGCGAGGGCATGTCCGAGGATGCCGCCACGGGCCTGCTGGTGGATGCCGGCCAGCCCCTGCCTTTTATCGACCGCGCCGTCTATGCCCTGGAGAAGGAGGGCATCCCCTACTGGAACAAGTTCCTACAGGGCTGGTACGACAGCTCGGGCATCTCTTCCGACGCCTTCGATCAGGCCATTCGTTTCGACAACCAGGGCGGCGCTGGTCTGACGGAGGCCATGACGGCCAAGGGGATTGGCCTCCTGACCTCGGTGGAGACCTCCATTGCCTACATGGGCTTCAACATGCGCGACCCGGTGGTCGGCGGGGATACGGATTCTGCCCGTCTGCTGCGCCAGGCCATCGCCATCGCCGTGGATTACGAAGAGTACATCGCCATCTTCGCCAATGGTCGCGGCCTGATCGCCCAGGGGCCCCTGCCGCCGGGTATCTTCGGCTACCAGGAAGGGGAGGCGGGGCTCAATCCCTATGTCTATCGCTGGCAACAGGGCCAGGCGGTGCGGCGGACCCTGGCGGAGGCACAAGAGTTGCTGGCCCAGGCCGGCTATGCCGAGGGGCGGGACCCGGCCACCGGCCAGGCCCTGAGCCTGAATTTCGAGGCCGTGGCGAGCGGTCCCGACGACAAGGCCCGGCTCAACTGGCTGCGCAAGCAGTTCGCCAAGCTGGGCATCGAGCTGGTGGTGCGCGCCACCGACTACAATCGCTTTCAGGAGAAGATGCGCCAGGGCACGGGCCAGATCTACACCTGGGGCTGGAACGCCGATTATCCGGACCCGGAGAACTTTCTGTTCCTGCTCTACGGCCCCAACAGCAAGATGGCCGGGGAGGGGGAGAACGCCTCCAACTACGCCAATCCCGAGTTCGACGCCCGCTTTGAGCGCATGAAGAACATGGACGACGGCCCCGAGCGTCAGGCCCTGATCGACGACATGATCGCCATCGCCCGCCATGACGGTCCCTGGGTCTGGGGCTATTTCCCCAAGGGCTTCAGCCTGCACCACGCCTGGCTGACCAACCTCAAGCCGAATCTCATGGCCAACAACACCCTCAAGTATCGTCGCCTGTACCCCGAGCTGCGTCAGCGACTGCGGGCGGCGTGGAACCGGCCCGTGCTCTGGCCCCTTTGGCTCGGGCTGGGCCTCTTGGCCTTGGTGATTTTGTCTGGGACGCTAAGTTATCGTCGCCGGGAAGCCAGGAAGATCGCTAACTTGCCCACCATCATCACCCCCTCCCAAAGTCCACGCCCAGCTATGCCAGATCCCCTTAGGCGTGGCAACAAGAACACCCGGAACCGTTCATTTCAGCGGTAAGAAATTGCCCGGGGCCTGATGACTAAATTATTAAACATATCATAAAGATGAGACCATGCCGCAGTTGCTTGACTTTCAATCATTTCGGACTATAGTGATAATTGAGAATTCAACAGGGTTGGATGGTTGTTTGGTGACCGGCGCCGTTGAATTAGTGTTCCTTTTCAATTATAGAGGCCAAGAAAATGTTTAAGAAAATCCTTCAATCAATGACAATTGCCTCCCTAGTTTGGGGCGGTTATGCTCTTTCAGATGCGGAAATTGCGACTAGCGTAGCCACTCCTCTTGATGCCGAATTTACGCAAAATTCCAACCTGATTAGTAAAAACTTTGCGTTTGATGGGTTCGGCATAACCGTTAAGGCAAAAAAGCATGTTAACCTTTCCTTGCTAGTCAACACGAGCAAGGAATATAGCAGCGACCCAGATAAATTCCTAGCGGATTTTCAAGAAGTAAGACAGGCAAAATATCCCAATGAGGAAATTGAGCTTGTCGTTTACCCAAAATCCTTTCCAGAAAAATCGGAAACCGGTGCTATTCCTAAGGCGACTGGTTATCAATATCTAGCCAGAGCTTGGTACTGGAATAAATACCTTTATTATGGTCAAGGCTTTGGTTACGCCTATTCTGGAGTCAAGGGTGTTATAGCAACGCTTCATGCTTACTACGGAATCGTGAGGCTTGACCTGAGATTAGGTAATATTTGGTATGCTCAATTCAGCATTAGCAATATCGGATTTGCAACCCGTAACGGATATTCGGGAATCTATGGTGGTAGGGGGGTATGCCTGTCATCTAGCTGCAAATTCGATATCATGACATTTTTCCCCTACTGAGAACAGGTGAGGCAGATTTTATCTCCAACTCCTAACGCGCCGCGTGCAAACCCTGACCATCTTGGCTGGTAAAGGCTGTTTATAAGGGGGGCTGTTTGTCTGAACATGGCGGGCGCGAAGACAGTAACACATTGTTTAAGGGATTATTGATCACTAGGATAAATGTTCTTGAAGCCACTGTTACAGTTCCATCCTATGTGATTGTGTGTCCAGAGAATAGGTATCGTCTTTTCCGCGCCTTAGAGGTGTTGGAGTACCTCGCCGCAGCTCCCCCTACGGCGAGGTACCGCGCCACTGAAGGGCTTGATGGCCCCGCTGACAATCATAGACTACATCGTCGTTCACGAACTCTATCATCCCCACCATCGCGACCACTCGGATGCCTTCTGGAACGAGGGGGATAAGGTTTTGCCGGACTACCGGAATCGCAAGGCGTGGTTAAAGGTTCATGGTGTTGAGCTGGATCTTTGAGATAGCGCGATGACGGCCTACATCCTCCGCCGCCTCCTCTACGCCCTGCCGATCCTGATCGGGGTGAACCTCATCACCTTTCTCCTCTTTTTCGTGGTGAATTCACCGGACGACATGGCGCGGATGCAGTTAGGGGCCAAGCGGGTGACCCCCGAGGCGGTGACGGCCTGGAAGGCGGAGCGGGGTTATGACCAGCCCCTGCTGTTCAACGGCCAGGCCGAGGGCCTGGGGCGGCTGACCGAGACCATCTTCTTCGACAAGTCCCTGCGGCTCTTCGTCTTCGACTTTGGCGCCTCGGACGCGGGGAGGGACATCAGTCACGACATCGGGCAGCGCATGTGGCCGAGCCTGGCGGTGGCGGTCCCGGTGCTGCTGGTGGGCCTGCTGGTCAACATCAGTCTGGCCCTCTTCCTGGTCCTGTTCCGGGGCGGCACCCTGGACCTGACCGGGGTGGTGGTGCTGGTGGCCATGCTCTCCATCTCCAGCCTCTTCTACATCATCGGCGGCCAGTACCTGCTGGGTAAGTTGCTGCGCCTGGCGCCGATCTCCGGTTACGACCTGGGGTTGGAGGCCTGGAAATTTCTGGTGTTGCCGGTGATTATCGGGGTCATGGGCGGCATCGGCTCCGGGGCCCGGCTGTATCGCACCCTCTTTCTGGAGGAGGCCCAAAAGGACTATGTGCGCACCGCCCGCGCCAAGGGCCTGGGGGAGCGGCTGGTCCTCTTTCGCCATATCCTGGGCAACGCCCTGATTCCCATCCTCACCGGCGTGGTGGTGGTCTTGCCCTTGCTCTTCATGGGCAGCCTGCTCACCGAGGCCTTCTTCGGCATCCCCGGCCTCGGCAGCTACACCCTGGATGCCATCAACAATCAGGACTTTGCCATTGTCCGGGCCATGGTCTTTCTGGGGTCCGTGCTCTACATCCTGGGGCTGATGCTGACCGACATCTCTTATACGATGGTGGACCCGCGGGTGCGGTTGACGTGATGCTTCTGAACAGGGGGTGCATATGAACGGGCATGGCGCTATCAAGCCCTTTACCTTGGCCATCCTGGGGGGGTTTGTCTTGCGGCGGTGCCCCCGGTCCCGGCCGCCACTGAGCTGACCCTGAAGGATGCCTGGCAAGTCATCAGGACCCGGAAGTTCGTCGATCTGACCCATGCCTTCGCCCCAGGTATTCCGCATTGGCAGGGTTTCCCGGATGAAAAGCGAGAGACTCTCTTTGGCTATGAACCTGGGGAGGGCCGCCTGGGCTCTGGTTTTTACACCCAGCTTTTTTCCCATGTGGGCCAATGGGGGACCCATGTCGATCCACCGGCGCATTTTGTGCGGGGGTTACGGACGGTGGATCAGATCAGTCTCAAGGAGATGCTGCTGCCCTTGGTGGTGATAGATGTGCATGAGCAGGTGGCGCAAAACCCGGACTATCAGGTCACCCTGGCGGACCTGAAGACCTGGGAGGCGCGGCATGGTCTGGTTCCCGAGGGGGCCTTTGTCGCCCTACGCACGGACTGGAGTAGGCGCTGGCCAGATATGGCGGCCATGCAAAACCGGGATGCCCAGGGCATCCCGCACTATCCTGGCTGGAATCTGGAGGTCCTGAAGTACCTCTATGAGGAACGCCGGATCACGGCCTCCGGTCACGAGACCACGGATACGGACCCGGGCATGGCGACAGCCCAGGGCAACTATTCCCTGGAGGCCTATGTATTAGGGCAGGACCGCTATCAAATCGAGTTGCTCGCGAACCTGGACCGGGTCCCAGAGCAGGGGGCCCTGGTGGTGGCTACCTTCCCCAAGCCGGAGCAGGGCTCCGGCTTTCCCGCCCGGGTCTTTGCCATCCTGCCGTAGGCGGCCAGGCTTGAGCCCGGCCGAGGGGGATGCCCCTTTTCAACCAGCCATGGATTATCAGGGTCAGCCATGCCCGTCCTGCTTTTGACCGACATCTTTATCTTGCTGCTGCTGGGGCTGATGCTGGCCTACGGCCTCTATGCGGCCCGCCGCGAGCATTTGCGTGCCCCCTGGCGGCGGGTGGTTGCCAGCCGGGTGGGGATGATGTCCCTGGTGGTGCTGGGTAGTTATGCGGCCATCGGCTTGCTGGACACGGTCCACTTCCATCCGCGACTGGAGGCCAAGGCGGGGGTCGGCGCCGGGGGTGCCTCGTCGGAGGTGCTAAGCCTCCTCGATCTCTGGCTGGCGCCCCTGCGGGAGCGGCAGGAGAAGACCTATTCCGCGCCCTTCGCCACCCATCTGCATGCCATGGAGACCCTCGCCCAGCCCGACGGCACCAGCCGGCGGGACTATCCGCGCCTGGTCCATGGTGGGGCCCACCTGGCGGCGCCGGAGTTAGACCGGGGCCGGGACATCCTGATGAGTGGCATGTACGGCCTGACGCAGGGTCTGGCCCTATGGGCCCTGGTGACCCTGGTGGCTGCGGCTCTGCTGGCCGGGCGACGGGGGAGGGGCCGGAATCCGCCGCCTGGCCTGGTTCATGGCTGGGTCCTTGCGCTCCGCGACCTGGTCAGGGGCCGCACCCAATGGCCCTGGCGGACCGGGCTCCTGACCCTGGGGGTAATCCTGGTCCTGGGGGCCGTCACCGCCGAGCTGGCGGTCAAGTACCACGTCCTCGGCACCGACAAGGTGGGGGAGGATGTCCTCTACCAGGCCCTCAAGAGCATCCGCACCGGTCTGGTCATCGGTACCCTCACCACCCTGGTGATGCTGCCGGCGGCCATTCTGCTCGGTATCATGGCCGGCTATTACCGGGGCCTGACCGACGATGTCATTCAGTACCTCTATACCACCCTGAATTCCATCCCCGGCGTCCTGCTCATCGCCGCCGCCGTCCTCATGCTCCAGGTCCACATGAGCAACCATGAGGCGGAATTCACCAGCCTGGCGCAACGGGCGGACCTGCGCCTCTTTTTTCTTTGTCTGATTCTGGGGGTGACGAGCTGGACCGGGCTCTGCCGCCTGTTGCGTGGCGAGGCCCCCAAGCTGCGGGAGGTGGATTATGTCCAGGCCGCCCAGGCCTTGGGGGTGGGGAGCCTGAGCATCCTGGCCCGCCATATCCTGCCCAACGTCCTGCACCTGGTGATCATCGCCCTGGCCCTGGATTTCAGCGGGCTGGTCCTGGCGGAGGCGGTGCTGTCCTACATCAATATCGGCGTGGACCCCACCATGAATTCCTGGGGGAACATGATCAATGGGGCCCGCCTGGAACTGGCGCGGGAGCCCATCGTCTGGTGGTCCCTGGCCAGCGCCTTCCTCTTCATGTTTGTGTTGGTGCTCTTCGCCAACCTGCTGGCCGACGTGGTGCGGGATGCCTTCGATCCCCGGTTGCGGGGGGCTTGATACCGCCCGGCCCAGCGCTGCCTCACCCTTCGCCGTGGCCCCCGGACAGCATGGCGAGCTGGATATGGCGAATGGCCTTGTTGACGGCCTGGCCAAAGAGGTCGAGGTGGAGCAGCTGCTGGATGCGCTCCCGGCGGTCCTCCGCTACCGCCTGACTGAAGACCTCGGTCAGCAGGCCGCTGCGTTCGGCCAGGGCCAGGAGAAAGGTATCCCTGGGTTCGGGGATGTCGTCGGTGAAGAGGATGTCGGCGATGCGGCGCTTGACCTCGACGATTTCGCGCTCATCGACGAGGGGATAGACGCGGGTATGAAAGACCCACAAAAAGCGCTTGTCGGCGCGCTTCAGAATGCCCCGGGCCAGGAGCCGGTCGATGGCCAGGGACCGCAACCGGGCGCCATGGGTCGCCAGAGCCCTGATCCAATCCTGGATGGATTGCGACTCCCGGGCCTCGGCGATCCGGGTCAGGCAGAAATCGAGAATGGGTTCCTCGACGGGTGTGGAATCGACGAGGATGAGGTGGTGACGCGGGTCGGAGTCGATCCGCCCCTGCAGGGCGAGATCCATGAGGGCCGCCCCGGCGAGCACGGAACTCATCACCGAGAAACCCATTTCGACAAAGTCACCACTGTCCTCGTCATGGGCCAGCAGCAGGAATTCCTCGGCGAAGGTCAGCATGGTGATGGGCGGCGATGATCAGGCAAGGGTGGCCCGGGGCTCTGGCTGGGTGGGGGTCAGAGCCCCGGGGGTGGTATCAGGGGGGCGTTGAGGGTATCGCGCACGTAATCGCACACCACCTGGCCGAGCATATCCAGCCGCACGATACCCTTGATGCGCTCCCGGCGGCGATCCACCTCGTCCGGGTTGAAGACCCGGCTCAGCAGGTCGCTGCCATCGGCCAGGGCGATGAGGAAGGTGTCGCGGGGGTCCGGGATCTCGTCGCTGAAGAGGATGTTGGAGAGGCGTCGCTTGACCTCAACCGTCTCGCGATCGTCCATCATGGGATAGACGCGGGTATTGAATACCCAGAGGAAGCGCTTGTTCTCGCGCTTGAGAATGCCGCGGGCCACCAGCCGGTCCAGGGCCATGTCGCGCAGGGCCTCGCCGTGCCGGGATAGCTCATCGACCCAGTCCTCGGCGGTGCTGAGATCGGCGCTGACGCCGATGCGGGCCAGACAAAAATCCAGCACGGGTTCGCCGGTCTCGCCGCGATCGATGAGGACCAGCCGGCGAGTGTCCATGTCGATGCGATTGAGCAGGGCCAGGTCCATCAGGGCGGCCCCGGCGAGGGCGGCGCTCATGACGCTGAAGCCGACATCGGCGAAATCGCCGGTCTTCTCGTCATGGGCCAGCAGTAAAAATTCTTCGGCGAAGGTGAGCATGTCGGCACCAGTGCGGGGATAGGGAAGGGGCCCAGGGAAACGCCAAAGACGCTATCACAGCCGCACCTGGCTGGCAATTTGGCATCGCGCTTCCCAACGGATTCCGACCGGTCGCGGGTCTGTATCCGCAACGCCGACCCGCTGGGGTTTTTGTTAAACTGCTGGCCCACCCCGCACCGTCAGCTCGATGGTTACCCGCGACGGCGCACCCGGTGCCGCTCGGTCCGACGCTACCACTCTGCTCCGCCCGCCGCGGCCCGGACCGCCCCACTTATGAAGGGATTAAATATCATGGTCCTGGAACAACACTTTACCCTGCGGAATGATCTTCAGGATATCTCCCAACTGGCGGAGCGGATCGAGGCCTTCGGCGAGGAGGGCGCCCTCTCCGTCCAGCACATTTACCAGCTCAATCTGGTGCTGGACGAGCTGCTGACCAACATCGTCTCTTATGGTTACGACGACGGGCTGACTCACGAGATCAGCCTGCGGTTGCGCGCGGAACCCGGGTCCCTGACCGCCATCCTCCGGGATGACGGCAAGCCCTTCAATCCGCTGGAAGAAGCTCCGGCCGCTGTCCTCGATGGCTCGATCGAGGACCGCCCCATTGGTGGCCTGGGTATTCATTTCATGCGGACCTTGATGGATGAAGTTGTCTACCAGCGTCAGGATGGCCACAACCAACTGACCCTGATCAAGCACCTGAGCCCCCGGGAGGGCTGAGATGGCCATGAGGGGCCTTTCCCCGGCACTCGATCGCCGGATCCGGCCGCCCGAGGCCGCAGGGGACCGACTTTGCCTACGCCACGACAGGAAGCCGCGATGAAATTCGCCTCCGCCCTTATCGCCCTGTGTCTGCTGGTATTGGCAGCCCTGGCCTTGGTTGCCTGCGATCAGGAATCCCCGCCAGCGGCGAGCGGCGGGGCTGGCCCGGCTGGGACCCCGGCGCGGACCGAGTTGGCGGCTACCCCGGGCCAATCCGGTGGGGCGCCCAGCCAGGCCAGGGGCTGGGCCTCCCTGGGTGATCTGGCCCAGGGGCGGATCGGCGTCATCCTGGGCACCCTCTTTGCACCCTATGTCGAGCAGGCCTATCCCCAGGCCCGAGTGACCACCTTCAATAGCACCACGGACCAGGTGGTGGCCCTCAAGACCCGCAAGGTGGACACGGCCCTGTTCGATGCCATCAGTGCCCAGGCCATCATCAGGGCCCATCCCGAGTTGGGAATACTGGACGAGGGCTTTTTCAGCTACCCCCTGGGCATGGGTTTTCGCCGCGACGGGGCCGAGTTGCGCGCGCGCTTCGATCGCTATCTGGAGAGGCTCAGCGCCAATGGCGGTCTGGAAGCGATGCATCACCGGTGGTTGGGCGGGGATCCGGAAGCCGTGGTCATGCCCGACTACCCGGTCCGTAACCCCCGGGAGAGCTATGTCCTGGGGGTGTCCGTGGCCGATCTGCCTTACGTGGCCTTCAAGGATGGCCGCTACGTGGGCCTGGATATCGAGCTCCTCCAGCGCTTTGCCGCCGAGGAGGGCATAGGGCTGGAGATCCTGTCCCTGGACTTCGGCGCCCTGATCCCGGCCTTGGCCGCGGGCAAGGTGGATATCATCACCGACGGCATGGCCATCACGGCAGAACGGCGCAAGGCCGTGGACTTCTCCGCGCCTTACGCCCAGGGGCGCGCGGTGGCCCTGGCCCTCGCTGCCCGCCTGGCGAAGAAGACAGATGCCCTGCACGCGGCCGAGCCGGTCCCGACCTCGGCCCAGACGCCGGTTATGGGCCAGTCTCCGCAAACCCCGGCGGTCGCGGCCCCAGGGGTCGAGGCAGTGGGCTGGCAATCCATGGCTGACCTGGCCCAGGGTCGGATTGCCGTCTTTACCGGCACCGCCCAGGACGTCTTTACCACCCGCGCCTTTCCCCAGGCGGAGATCCTGCGCTTCAACAGTCAGGCCGATTTCGTTCTGGCGGTCAAGACCGGCAAGGTGGATGCCGCCATCACCGAGGCGGTTTCCATTCGGGCCATCGCCCTGGACGACCCGGAGTTGGCGGTGTTGGCGGACGACATTTACGACATGCCCATCGGCGCCGCCTTCCCCAAGGGGGACGACCGCTACCGCCAGCGCTTCGACCGTTTCGTGGCGGCGGCGCGGGCGGATGGCACCCTGGCTGGGATTCAGCGTCGCTGGCTGGTTGACCACCCCGAGTCGGTCCTGATGCCCGACATTCCCCCGGCCATGGCCGGGGAGCCCCTCCGGGTCGGCACCTCCTTGCTGGTCGGCCTGCCCTTCATCGCCCAGGCCGATGGCCGCTATATCGGCCACGACATGGAGCTGCTGCAGACCTTCGCTGCCCGGGAGGGCCTGCGGTTGGAGATGGTGCCGATGGAGTTCGATGCCCTCATCGCCTCCCTGGCCGTCGGCAAAATCGATATGATCCTGTCGCGCCTCTCCATCACCGATGAACGCCGGGCCAAGGTGGATTTCTCCGTTCCCTACGACCATGAATTCTCCGCGGCCCTGGTCATGGAGCGCAACCTGGCGCCGGAGTTGCGCGGGGAGACCCCTCGGCCCCCAGCCCCAGGGGCTATCGCCGCGCCAGGGACAGAGGAGGGGGACAGGCCCGCCGCCCCCGGCCCCGGCCAGCCGACCCAAGGCGGCTGGCGCTCCCTGGACGACCTGGCCCGGGGGCGCATCGCCGTCTTCGCCGGCGCCATTCAGGACCAGTACGTGGCCCGTACCTACCCCGAGGCCGAGGTTATCCATCTGACGGGGCATGCCGATCTCATCACCTCCCTCAAGACCGGCAAGGTGGACGCTGGCATCATCATCGCCACTAGCGCCCCGGACATCCTCAAGGCCAATCCGGAGATCGGCCTGCTGGGGGAACCCATCCTGCCCGTGCCCCAGGCGGCCGCCTTCCGCCCCCAGGACCAGGCGCTGCACGAGCGCTTCGACCGCTTCATGGCCAGTATCCTGGCCGATGGCACCCATGCCGAGATGCGTGGCCGCTGGTTCGAGGGCGATCCCCACCAGGCCAAGATGCCGGCGATGCCATTGCCCGCCTCGGGTGCGGCGCTGCGGCTGGGCACCTCGGTCTTCGTCGGCCTGCCTTATGTCGGCATGGTGAATGGCGAATACGTCGGCTTCGATATCGAACTGGCGCGCCGTTTCGCCGCCCAAGAGGGGCTGCGCCTGGAGATCTCGCCCCTGGAATTCAGCGCCCTGATCCCGGCCCTGGCCGCCGGCAAGCTGGACCTGGTGGTTTCGGCCCTGGCGGTGACCCCGGAACGCCAGAAGCAGGTCAGCTTCTCCACCCCTTACGCCGAGGTGTCCTCGGTCACCCTGGCCCTGAAGAAGAACCTGGCCGGGAGCGCCGGAGCGGCGGCGGCGGGGCCGATTGCGACGGGGGAGGGCGGGTCTGGTCCCGGCTTTCTCGCGGAACTCCAGGAGAGCTTTCACGCCAACTTCGTCCTCGAACAGCGCTGGAAGCTGATCCTCAAGGGCCTATGGGTGACCGTACTGATCTCGGTGGCCTCGACCATCCTGGGTACCCTGCTCGGGGGCCTGATTTGCTGGCTGCGTATGTCCCCCAGGACGCTACCGCGGCTCCTCGGATCGGGCTACATCTTCCTGATCCGCGGCCTGCCGGTGCTGTTGCTGCTGATGCTGATCTTTTACGTGGCCTTCGCCTCGGTGAACATTGACCCATTGGTCGTGGCCGTGGTCGCCTTTGGCATGAACTTCGCCGCCTATGTCTCCGAGATGTTCCGTACCGGCATCGAGGGCGTGGATCGGGGCCAGACCGAGGCCGGTATCGCCATGGGTTTCACCCGCCTCCAGACCTTCCTCTACATTGTCTTGCCCCAGGCGACGCGGCGCATCCTGCCGGTATATCGCGGCGAGTTCATTTCCATGGTCAAGATGACCTCCATCGTGGGTTATATTGGGGTCCAGGACCTGACCAAGGCAGGCGATATCATCCGTAGCCGCACCTTCGAGGCCTTCTTCCCCTTGCTGATGGTGGCGGCTATCTATTTCCTGGTCATCTGGGTCCTGGGATTGGCCCTCGACCATCTCGATCGCCGGACGGATCCAAAAAGGCGCGCCAAGGTGGGCGTGGAAACGTCATAATCTGCCCGGCCCTCGTGGCCAGGTAACCGCACTTCACTCATTTTGGGCTAAAACATGAAGAGATTAATGGTGTTGATGTTGGCAGGCCTGTGCCTGACCCTGGGTATGGCAATGCCGGCTAGTGCCAAAGAGATTCGGGTCGCCGTCTCGCCGGCCTCCCCACCCAACCTGTTCGAGGAAAATGGTCAGACCAAGGGCATGGATCTCGAAATTTTCGAGGGCTACTGCCAGGCGCGCGACTGCACGCTGAAGATCACCTCCTACGACTGGCAAGGGATGCTGGGCGCCGTCGTCAGCGGTCAGGCCGATGTGGCCTTCTCGGGTATTTCCATCACCGACAAGCGCAAGGAGGTTATGGACTTCTCCCAGCCCTATCTGGAGAACACCTGGAATCTGATGAGTCTGAAGAGCAAGAACCTCAAATTCGACGACCTGGCCGAGTGGAAAAAATATACGACAGGGTATCCAAGGGGCATGGCCTACACGGATTTCATTAAAACCCAGATGGAGCCCAAGGGTCTCTACAGCCTGGACAAGGTCAAACTCTATCCCAGCTACAACGAGGTCCTGGCCGATCTGCAGAACGGGCGAGTTGATCTGGCCTTCCTGGATGGCACCGTCGCCGCGATCTATCGCAAGCAGTTGCCGATTCAGGATAGCTACGTATTCACGGGCTTCGATCGCTTCGGCTTCGCCTTTCCCAAGGGTTCGCCCTTGCGGGATGATTTTGACCGCTATCTGACCGAACTGGGGCCCGACAAATTGAAGGCCATTGCCGACAAGTGGCTCAATTGACCATCGAGACCCAGGGTCCATGAACTTTTGGCAAATTCTGGTCCAACTCGCGACAGGCGCCGGTTATACCATTCTGGTGACCCTCGCCTGTATCGCCACGGGCCTGGTCACCGGCTTGGTGGTCGCCCTGCTGACGCGCCTACGCCTGCGCGCCCTGGATCGCCTCCTAGCGACTTACACCTACGTCTTTCGCGGCGTCCCGGTCCTGGTGCTGCTCTTTCTCGTCTATTTTGGCCTGCCCGGCCTGGGTCTCAATGTGCCGCCCCTCGTTGCCATGATGCTCAGCCTGGGTCTCATTGCCGGGGCCTATCTGGCCGAGGTCTTTCGGGGGGCCTTTGCCTCTGTCGATCCCGATGAGATTATGGCCGCCGAGGCCATGGGCATGAGTCGGCGCCAGATCCTGCTGGCCATCGAATTGCCGCAGATGCTGCGCTTCGCCGTTCCCGGCATGCTCAATGAGTTCACGACGGTGCTGAAGTATTCACCCTTTGCCTATACCGTGGGCCTGCCCGAGATCATGAAGCAGGCCATGGCCCTGGCCGCCACCACCCTGCGGGGGTTGGAAATCTATCTTGCCATCGGGGTGCTCTATTTTGGCATCTATAAACTCATGCTGTTTCTGGTGCGGGCCATCGAACGCCGATATGCCGTACCCGGATTCATCCGACTCTGAGGTCTGGTATGGCGCTACTGGAAGTGAGGAAGCTGGTCAAGGAATTCGACGGCAAGGCGGTCCTGGACGGCGTCGATCTGGATCTGGAGGAGGGTCAGGTCAAGGTCATCATGGGGCCCTCCGGTTGTGGCAAATCGACCCTGCTCCGCTGTATCAACCGTTTGACCGAGCCCACCTCGGGGCAAGTCATCTTTCGCGGCGAGGACGTTACCCGTCCGGATACGGATGTCCGCGCCTTGCGGCAACGCATCGGGTTCGTCTTTCAGAATTTCGCCCTTTACCGTCATCTCAGTGCCCTGGACAACATCAAGCTCGGCCTGCGTAAGCTACGGGCCATGTCCGACCAGGAGGCAACCTCACGGGCCGAACATGAGCTGCTCCGCATGAACATGCAGGACCATGGGACCAAGTATCCGGCCCAGCTCTCTGGGGGGCAAAAGCAACGGGTCGCCATTGCCCGGGCCTTGGCCATGGACCCGGCGGTACTCTTTTTCGACGAACCGACCTCGGCCTTGGATCCCCATATGGCGCGCGAGGTCGTCGCCCTGATCAACCAGCTTTATCTGGATAACGTGACCATGCTCTGCGTTACCCATGATGTCTTCCTGGCCCGCCACATCTCCGATCGGGTCCTCTTCCTGGACCATGGCAGCGTGCGTGCCGAGGGTGATGCCGATCATTTGCTGGAGGACCATGAGGACCCGCACATCCGCGCCTTCTTCGGCCGCGAGACCCAGGGCCAATGACCAGCTGGATATCCTTCCTGCAGGAGGTCCTGCTCTATGGCCCCCAGATCCTTCAGGGTCTCGGCAACACCCTCTTGCTTGCCGTCATCATCAGTTTTAACGGGCTGGTGGGTGGCATCCTGGTCTTCTATCTGACCTTGAGTCCGCGGTCGGTCGTCCGGCGCCTGACCGATGGATACATCTCCTTCTTCATCGGGACGCCACTCATCGTCCTCCTGTTCCTCATGTATTACGGCCTGCCCCAATGGGGCTTGCCCCTCTCGCCCCTGACCGTCGCGGTTCTGGGCTTCACCCTGAATGTCGCCGCCTACAATGCCCGTTACCTCAGGACCGCCTATAACGGCCTGGATCAGCACGAACTGGAGGCCGCTCGGGCTCAGGGTTTTTCGGGCATGGAGGTCTTCCGGTACATCACTCTCCCCCAAACCCTGCGCCTCTCGGTGCCGGCCCTGACGAACCAGGTCATCCTCAACCTCAAGGACAGCTCGGTGGCCTTCCTGATCCAGTACACCGAATTTTTCGCCGAGGTTCAGGAACTGGCCACCCGCACCTTTCAATATTTCAAGGCCTATCTTCTGGCGGGTCTGGTGTACCTGCTCTTGGTCTCGATCATCGTCTTCGCCGCCCGTCGCCTGGAAATGGCTATTCTCCGTCCCCTGCGCTGAGCCCGATTACAAGACGACCCCTTGCAGGATCAGGGCGGCAACCCGGTCGGTATGCGTGGCGGCGACTTGCTCAAGAACCTCCTGGAACTCGGGAAATTCGCGCCGGATTTTCTTGTATGACTTCTTTTTCAAGACCAGCACCTCGCAATAGGTCAACGCCTGGACGGCAGCCGTGCGTTTTTCGCCGAGGATGAGGGAGAGGTTGCCGAAAAAGTCGCCATCCTCCAGGGTGCCGTACTGCAATCCGCCATCCCCGGACAGGATGGCGGCCTGACCATGACTGAGGAAAAAGATCTCCCGACCCGCCTCGCCCGCCGCCGCGATCCTGACTCCAGGGGCGTAGGTATAGGCATGGAGAGCCAGGAGGAGGGCGTCGCGCAGGGGCGGTGAGCAATAGCTGAACAAAGGAACCCTGGCCAGGAGGTCCCGGGTGAGATGCACCAGGAGTTCAAGTCGGAAGGGTGGCGGTAATTCCTCCAGATGGGAGGCCTGTCGCGAACCGCGATGATGGGCCCAGAGATATTCGTAATAATCGCGGACCTGCTCATTCAGCCGCGGCGGGATGTGGCGTTCGTGCAGATAGTTGCCGAAGGCCTCGACGCGTTCGAAATACCGCGCCTGTTCGGCATCCAGGTTGCGCACCAGATTGGCGATGTTGCCGATGATAAAGGCGTACATGAAGGCGCCGAGGAGCATGACGCCCGTGGCAAAGAGATATTCATAATCATTGGCGGGCAGGATATCGCCATAACCCACCGTGGCGACGGTCGTCACGACCCAGTAGAGGGAGCGGATGTACTGGGTGGATGGCTCCTCATTGACGATGCCCTCGGCCGTCATCCAGGAGTTTTCTGGAAAGTCAGCGAGATAGGGTGCCAGGACCCAGACGCAGGCGATCCAGTGGATCAGGATGAGGAAGAGGATTAAGAGGAGCGTCAAGCGCAGGTAGCCGGCCTTGCTCCAGGCCTGGCGCTCCCAGCGCTTGAAAATGACCAGGAGCTTGAACAGGCGCAGCAGGCGCAGCTGACGCAACATCAGCACCAGGGGGAGGCCGGCAATGGCCAGGTGCTCCTGACCTAGGAAGAAGGCGTCCAGTGGCAAGGTCGCGATGAGATCCAGGGCAAAATAGCCCCGCAGATAATGCCGGGCGGTCTGGCGGACCTCCATGACCTTCTCCCCCGGGCGCCGATAGGAGGTCAAGAAGTTGAACAGGATATCCAGCCAGAAGAAAAAATCGATCCAGTAGACTACCTGGCTGCCAAACGGCAGGACGACGTGGCGAAAAGCGAGCTGGAAGGGGATGACCACGCAGGTGGCGATGATCAGCAGCACCATGAAGGCATCCCAGCCCTTGCGGAAGGTCGAGTGTTCGTCGATGACAGGCATGGCGGTGGCAAGAGGCGATAGGGGACCTGGAAAATCCAAAATGGCCCGAGGGGACATCCCAACCGGGGTCGGGGTATGGCCCATCTGACTCTCATCCTAACGCGATCTGTTCTGGCTTGTGAACTTCTGGATTGCCGGGCTTCTGGAATCCACGACCGACTTCAGGGGGTACTGGAGGGTTAGGAGGAAACCAAAAAGTGACCTTGGAGTGCGGCTTACCGCCCCCGCGTGGTAGAATTGCCGGGTTTAATTCGATGGGTTCAAGCCGCGCGTCCCTGGGGGCCGGACACAACTGTCCACCCTTACCTTTAGTTCTTGTTTGCCATTGCCTCTAGTAGGTTAGCGATTCTTATGCCGGAGTTTGCCAAAGAAGTTCTCTTCGTCAATCTGGAAGACGAAATGCGTCGGTCCTATCTGGATTACGCCATGAGCGTGATCGTGGGCCGGGCCTTACCGGACGTGCGCGACGGGCTCAAACCCGTGCATCGGCGCGTCCTCTTTGCCATGAGTGAGCTAGGGAACGACTGGAACAAGCCCTACAAAAAATCGGCGCGCGTGGTGGGCGACGTCATCGGTAAGTACCACCCCCATGGCGACACGGCGGTCTATGACACCATCGTGCGCATGGCGCAGCCGTTTTCCATGCGCTACATGCTGGTGGACGGGCAGGGCAACTTCGGATCCGTGGACGGCGACGCCCCGGCGGCTATGCGTTACACCGAGGTGCGCATGTCGCGCATCGCCCACAGCCTGCTGGAGGACCTGGACAAGGAAACCGTCGAATTCTCACCGAATTACGATGAGTCGGAGCACGAGCCCAAGGTCCTGCCGGCGCGCTTCCCCAATCTGCTGGTCAACGGTTCCTCTGGTATCGCGGTGGGCATGGCGACCAATATCCCCCCGCACAACCTGCGTGAGGTCATCGAGGCTTGCCTGGCGGTGATCGAGCGGCCGGAGATCGGGATCGAGGAACTCATGGAACTGGTCCCGGGGCCGGACTTTCCGACCGCCGCCATCATCAATGGCGTACGGGGGATCCGCGAGGCCTATCGGACCGGGCGGGGGCGGGTCGTGATGCGGGCGCGCACCCACGTGGAGACGGAGAAGCGCAGCGGACGCGAGGCCATCATCGTCTCCGAGTTGCCCTACCAGGTGAACAAGGCGCGGCTGCTGGAGCGGATGGCGGAGCTGGTCAAGGAGAAGAAGATCGAGGGCATCGCCGAGCTCCGGGACGAGTCGGACAAGGATGGCATGCGCATGGTCATCGAGGTCAAGCGCGACCACTACCCGGACGTGGTGCTCAACAACCTCTTCCAGCACACCAACATGCAGTCGGTGTTCGGCATCAATATGGTGGCCCTGGTGGATGGCCAGCCGCGCCTGCTCAACCTCAAGCAGTTGCTGGAATACTTCCTGCGTCACCGCCGCGATGTGGTGACGCGGCGCGCCATTTTCGAGTTGCGCAAGGCCCGTGGCCGGGCCCACATCCTGGAAGGCCTGACGGTGGCCCTGGCCAATATCGACGAGGTCATTGACCTCATCAAGCGTTCCGCCAGTCCCGGCGAGGCCAAGGCCGGACTCATGGAGCGCCTCTGGCGGCCGGGGGCGGTCTCGGCCATGCTGGCCCGGGCCGGCGCCAGCCAGACCCGCCCCGACGACCTGGATGCGGGACTAGGCCTGAGCGCGGAGGGTTACCGACTGGGCGAGGCCCAGGCCCAAGCGATCCTCGACCTGCGCCTGCATCGTCTGACGGGCCTGGAGCAGGATAAAATCATCAAGGAATACGAGGAGATCCTGGCGGCCATCGCCGATCTGCTCGCCATCCTCTCCTGCCCGGACAGTCTTATGGCGGTGATTCGCGACGAGCTTGTCCTGATCCGCGACCAGTATGCCGATGCCCGCCGCACCGAGATCCTGACGGATCACACCGACCTGACCCTGGAGGACATGATCACCCCCGAGGATATGGTGGTGACCCTGTCGCACGCCGGTTACGCCAAGGCCCAGCCCTTGAGTCAGTACCAGGCCCAGAAGCGCGGCGGCAAGGGGCGCTCGGCGACGGCGACCAAGGACGAGGACTTTATCGACAAGCTGTTCGTCGCCAATGCCCTCGACACCGTCCTCTGCTTCTCCAGCCTGGGGAAGGTCTATTGGATCAAAGTCTATGAGTTGCCTCAGGCGGGGAGGGCGGCGCGGGGCCGGCCCATGGTCAATCTCTTGCCCCTGGGTGAGGGCGAGCGGATCAACGCCTTTCTACCGGTGCGGGAGTATGATGAGGGCCATTTCGTCTTCATGGCCACCACCGCGGGCACGGTTAAAAAGACTCCCCTGCTGGAATTTTCGCGGCCCTTGTCGCGGGGTATCATCGCCCTTGACTTGCACGAGGATGAGCGTCTGGTGGACGTGGCCATCACCGATGGCGAGCAGGAGATCCTGCTCTTCAGCTCCGCGGGTAAGGCGGTGCGCTTCCGGGAGAACGAGGTCCGCTCCATGGGGCGCGGGGCTCATGGCGTCCGCGGCATCATGCTGGACGAAGGCCAGCGGGTCATCGCCATGTTGGTGGTCGATCCGGCTTGCACCGTGCTCGGGGTGACCGAGAATGGCTATGGCAAGCGCACCCCGGTGGAGGATTTTCCGACCAAGGGGCGTGGCACCAAGGGTGTCATCGCCATCGGCACCTCCGCGCGCAACGGGGCCCAGGTGGGTGCCGTGCTGGTCCTGCCCGAGGATGAGATCATGCTCATTACCGTGGGCGGTACCCTGGTGCGCACCACCGTGGCGCAGATCCCCACCGTTGGCCGTACCGCCCAGGGCGTCAAGCTGATCCGGGTCGGCGAGGGTGAGCGCCTGGCGGGAGTGGAGCGTATTCTGGCCCTGGAAGGTGGCGCGGAGGAAGGCGAAGAAGGTGACGAAGGCGAGGATGACGGCGCCGAAGGCGAGGAGTTGGCTTGAGGGGGCTTGCCCTTGCCGGGCAATTCTTTAATAAAATTTTGATATTCCCATCGATACGGAGTTACGACCATGGCAAGACCCTATAACTTCAGCGCTGGTCCGGCCATGCTGCCGGACTCCGTCCTTATCCGGGCCAGGGATGAGATGCTGGACTGGCATGGCAGCGGCATGTGCGTGGCGGAGATGAGCCATCGCGGTAAGGAATATATGTCCATCGCCGCGGCGGCGGAGGCGGATCTGCGCGCCTTGCTCGCGATCCCCGACAACTACAAGGTTCTGTTCCTACAAGGTGGCGCCTCGAGTCAGTTTGCCATGGTGCCCATGAACCTGCTGCGCGACGGCCAGGATGCCGCTTACATCAAGACCGGCTCCTGGTCCAAGAAGGCCATCCAGGAGGCCAAGCGTTATTGCACCGTGGCCGTCACGGAGGGTGGCATCGAGGGCCGCTTCACCAGCGTGCCGACCCAGGTGGACCTGCTTTTGGGCGATGACGCCTCTTATGTCCATTACACCCCCAACGAGACCATCGAAGGGGTGGAATTCCCCTATGTCCCGGAAACCGGCGACATCCCCCTGGTAGCGGATATGTCTTCCACCATCCTTTCACGTCCCATCGACGTCTCCCGCTTCGGCCTCATCTACGCCGGCGCGCAGAAAAACGTGGGCCCGGCGGGTCTGACCATCGTCATCGTCCGCGAGGACCTGATCGGCCAGCCCATGGAGGGCACGCCGACCATGTTCGACTACAAGATCCACGCCGATAACGAGTCCATGTACAACACCCCCCCGACCTATGCCTGGTATCTGGCGGGTCTGGTGTTCCAATGGCTGCGGGAATTGGGTGGCCTGGAGCAAATGGGCGCCATCAACGAGCGCAAGGCCAAGCTCCTCTATGGCGCCATCGATGCCTCGAATTTCTACGCCAATCCGGTACGTCCGGATTGCCGCTCCTGGATGAATGTCCCCTTTACCCTCGCCAATCCGGAACTGGACGCCAGCTTCCTGGCAGAGGCCAAGGGCGCTGGACTCCTGACCCTCAAGGGCCATCGCTCCGTCGGGGGCATGCGGGCCAGCATCTACAACGCCATGCCCGAGGCAGGCGTCAAGGCCCTGGTCGATTTCATGGCTGAGTTCGAGCGTAAATACGGCTAAGGGTTACGGAAAGAATCATGTACAAGATACTGACTCTCAATAATATCTCCATTGCCGGCCTGGACCGGCTCCCCCGCGACAAGTACGAGGTGGCCTCCGAGATCGCCCATCCGGATGCCATTCTGGTACGTTCCGCCAGCATGCATGACATGGAGATCCCAGCCTCCCTGCGGGCCGTAGGCCGTGCCGGCGCTGGCGTCAACAACATCCCGGTGGCGCGCATGTCCGAGCGGGGCGTGCCCGTCTTCAACGCCCCTGGCGCCAATGCCAATGCCGTTAAGGAATTGGTGGTCGCGGGCATGCTGTTGGCGGCGCGCAACATCGCCCAGGGTTGGACCTTCGCCCGCGGACTGGAGGGCGACGACGCGGCCATCAACAAGGCGGTTGAGAGCGGTAAGAAGCAGTTCGTCGGCTTCGAGCTGCCAGGCCGCACCTTGGGGGTGGTCGGTCTCGGCGCCATCGGTGTCCAGGTGGCCAATGTCGCGCGCGCCCTAGGCATGAAGGTTGTCGGCTATGATCCCACCATCACGGTGCAGCGGGCCTGGCAACTGGCCGCCGATGTCCAGCAGGCCCTGAGCGTGGACGACCTGGTCTCCCGGTCCGATTTCATCAGCTTCCACGTGCCGCTCACCGACGAGACCCGCGGCATGATCAACGGCGAGCGCTTGCGCCATATCCGCAAGGGCGGGGTGCTGCTCAATTTCTCGCGCAACGGCATCATCGACGACAAGGCGGCGGTGGCGGCCCTGGACTCCGGCCATCTCTACGCCTATGTGTGTGATTTCCCTAGCAACCTCTTGAAGGATCATCCCCGCGTCGTGACCCTGCCCCACCTCGGGGCCTCGACGGTCGAGGCGGAGGATAACTGCGCCATCATGGTCGCCGACCAGGTGCGTGGCTGGCTGGAGGCTGGCAACGTCACCAACGCGGTCAATTTCCCCGAGATCCTGCTGCCGCGCAATGGCGGCTTCCGCCTGGCCGTGGTCAATAGCAATGTGCCCAACATGGTCGGGCAGATCTCCACCGATCTGGCGGCGGCGGGCCTCAATATCCTCGATATGCTCAACCGCTCGCGGGGGGACATCGCTGTGACCCTCATCGATGTCAATCAATGGGTGCCCAAGGAGACGGTAGCCCAGTTGCGTACCATCCCCGGGGTGCTGTCGGTGCGCTGCCTTGGCTGCGAGAAGGAAGGGGTCTGATGCCACGGCTCAAGGGCGAGCGGGGGAGGGCGGGGCCATGACCTCCGAGGACCGGTTGGCGGATGTGCGTCAGCGTATCGACGCCATCGATGGGGAGATTCTTCGCCTGCTCAGTGCCCGCGCAGCCTGCGCCCATGAAGTGGCCGTCATCAAGCTCGAGGTGGGCGATAGCCACTTCTATCGCCCGGGCCGCGAGGCGGAGGTGTTGCGCCGCATCAAGGCCCGCAACCCGGGGCCCCTGAGCGGGGAGGCCATGGCCCGCCTCTTCCGCGAGATCATGTCCGCCTGCCTGGCCCTGGAGCAACCCCTGGCGGTGGCCTTTCTGGGGCCGGCGGGGACCTTTACCCAGGCGGCGGCGGTCAAGCACTTCGGCCACGCCGCCAATACGGTGCCGGTGGGCAGCATTGGCGATGTCTTCCGGGAGGTCGAGGCCAGATCCTGCCACTACGGGGTGGTGCCGGTGGAGAATTCCACCGAAGGGGTCATCAATCACACCCTGGACATGTTCATGCGTTCCCCCCTGAGTATCGCCGGCGAGGTCAGCCTGCGCATTCATCATCACCTCATGAGCCGGGAGCCGGACCTGGCGGCGATCCAGACGCTGTTTTCCCACCAGCAATCCCTGGCCCAGTGCCGGGCCTGGCTGGATCGCCACCTGCCCCTGGCCGAGCGTATTGCCGTGGACAGCAACGCCGAGGCTGCGCGACTGGCGGCCAGCCATCCCGCGGCGGCGGCGGTGGCCGGCGAGGCGGCGGCGGATATCTACGACCTGGATATCCTGGAGCGCTGCATCGAGGACGAACCGGGCAACACCACCCGCTTCCTGGTGATCGGGACCGAGGATGCCCGCCCCAGTGGCGACGACAAGACCAGCCTGCTGCTCTCCTGCCATAACGAGGCCGGCTCCCTCTACGGCCTGCTCGAGCCCCTGGCGGCTCATGGCATCAGCATGACCCGTATCGAGTCCCGTCCCTCCCGGCGGGGACTCTGGGACTATGTCTTTTTCGTCGATATCGAGGGTCACCGGGAAGACGAGACCGTCGCGCCGGCCCTGGAGACCCTGCGCCGGACCACCAGCCTGTTCCGGGTCCTGGGCTCCTATCCCAAGGCCGTGATCTAGTAGCTCCTGTCGAGGCCCCCGTATGACAACCCTTGTCAACCCCTTTCTCAAACTGACGGCGCCCGGCCTGCCGGGTCTGCAGCCCTATATCCCTGGCAAGCCCCTGTCCGAACTGGAGCGGGAACTGGGTATCAGCAACTCCATCAAGCTGGCCTCCAACGAAAACCCCCTGGGTCCCGGCGCCCTGGCACGGGAGGCGGCCATGGCCGCCTTGGCGGAGTTGGGTCGCTATCCGGATGGAGGTGGCTTCGAGTTGCGCCGGGCCCTGGCCGAGCGTCACGGCCTGGAGTCCGCTGCCGTCACCCTCGGCAATGGCTCCAACGATGTCCTGGATCTGGTTGCCCGTGTCTTTCTGCACCCGGGTCAGGAGTCGGTCTTCTCCGAGCACGCCTTCGCGGTCTATGCCATCGGCACTCAGGCGGTGGGGGCCAGGGCCCGCGTCGCCAAGGCCCGGGACTTTGGCCACGACCTGGAGGCCATGGCGGCCCTGGTCAACGAGCGCACGCGGGTGGTCTGGATCGCCAATCCCAACAACCCCACCGGGACCTGGCTCGATGCCGACAGCCTGGCCAGTTTCCTGGCGGAGCTGCCGGAGACCTGCGTGGCCGTGGTCGACGAGGCCTATACCGAGTATGTGGAGGAGCCGGATTTTCCGGACGCCACCCTCTGGCTCGACCGGTTCCCGAACCTCATCGTCACTCGCACCTTCTCCAAGGTCCATGGCCTGGCGGCCCTACGGGTGGGCTATGGCCTCAGCCACCCCCACATCGCCGACCTGCTCAACCGCGCCCGCCAGCCCTTCAACGTCAACAGCATCGCCCAGGCGGCGGCCCTGGCGGCCCTGGCCGACGAGGCTCATGTCCAGGCCTCCCTGGCATTGAACTGGAGTGGTATGCGGCAACTGGAGGAGGGCGCCCGTCAGTTGGGAATTGGCTATATCCCCTCGGTCGGCAACTTCATCACCCTTGACCTGGGCCGCCCGGCGGGACCCATCGATCAGGCCCTGTTGCGGGCCGGCTGCATCACCCGCCCGGTAGCCAACTACGGCATGCCGAATCACCTGCGCGTCACCATCGGTCACGAGGCGGAAAATGCCCGCCTGCTCGCCGCCCTGGCGGTGGCCTTGTCGGCATGATCCAGCAACTCACGGTGATCGGCGTCGGCCTCATCGGGGGTTCCCTGGCGCGGGCCCTGCGCCGGGCGGGTTTCGTGGGCGAGGTGGTGGGCTGCGGGCGCTCCCTGGGCAATTTGCAACGGGCCCGCGAACTGGGGGTGATCGACCGCTATCACCAGGACCCGGCTCAAGCGGTGGTCGGCGCCGATCTGGTCTTCATTGCCGTGCCCCTGGGGGCCATGGCCGCCACTTTCGCCGCGATCCGCGATCATCTGGCCCCTGGCGCCATTCTCACTGATGGTGGCAGCGTCAAGGGCAGCGTGGTGGCGGATGCCCGTCAGGTCTTTGGTCGGTTGCCCCCGCGCTTCGTCCCCGGCCACCCCATCGCCGGCACGGAGCAGAGCGGGGTCGATGCCTCCTTCGCTGAACTCTACCGGAATCGGCGCGTCATCCTGACCCCCTTGCCGGATACGGACCCAGTCGCCACCGCCCAAGTCCAGGCCATGTGGGAGGCTTGTGGCGCCGAGGTGACGCAAATGGCTGTGGACCATCACGACGAGGTCTTGGCCGCCACCAGTCATCTGCCGCATCTTCTTGCCTACGGGCTGGTCGATAGCCTGGCGCGGCTGCGGGAAAATGACGAGATCTTTCGCTACGCCGCCGGTGGTTTCCGCGACTTCACCCGTATTGCCTCCAGCCACCCCATCATGTGGCGGGATATCTGCCTCGCCAATCGTGAGGCTTTGGGCCAGATGCTCGCCCGGTTTCAGCGCGAACTTGCGGAACTGGCCGCCGACGTCGAAGGCGGGGATGGGGAGGCCCTGCTGGCGGTCTTCGAGCGCGCCAAGGCGGCCCGGGATCGGTATGTGGGCAGCCAGGGTTAGGCTGGCGAGCGAGTTTCTGGAATCGGGTGCAAGCCATGACTAAACAGCGCATTCGGGTCTGGGACCTGCCGACCCGTCTCTTCCATTGGCTGCTGGTGGCTCTGGTGTTGGCGGCGGTGATCACGGGCCAGCTCGGCGGCGCCCTCATCCCCTGGCATGGACGGATCGGTCTCGGCCTTCTCGGGCTGCTAGTCTTTCGCCTCCTCTGGGGCTTCATGGGTTCCACCCATGCCCGCTTTTGTGACTTCTTCCCGGGGCCGGGGCGGTTACTGGCCTATCTCCGGGGTCAGTGGCGCGGGGTGGGCCATAACCCCTTGGGTGCCCTGTCGGTTCTCGCCCTGCTCGGGATCCTAAGTCTGCAGGCGGTCACCGGCCTCTTCGCCAATGATGACATCGCCTTCCAGGGGCCCTTGACGGTCCTGGTCGATGGCGAAATCAGTGAGTGGCTCACCCGCATCCATCGCCTGAACTTCAATCTCCTCCTCGGCCTGGTGGGCCTTCATGTCGGTGCCATCCTCTTTTACACCCTGGTCAAGAAGGACAATCTCGTCAAACCCATGATCAACGGCCTGAAAGAGGTCGAGGACCCCCTGGCCCAGCCAGCCCGGGGAGGGGGTCTTGGCCCCTTCCTGATCGCCCTGATCCTGTCCTCAGCGGTGGTCGCCGCTGCCTCCGGGGCCTTCATCGCGCCACCTCCGCCACCGCCAGACCCACCTGCCTGGTAGGGTCGGGGGGTAACAACCCCGCGGATTGGCATAAAAATGCCGCCCTTGGGCGGCAGTTCATGTTATTTCCAGTCCCCTAAAGGACGAGGGGTCTGAGTTATTCCATGCGGAACTTTTCGTGGCAGGCCTTGCATGCCGCTCCCGTATCCCCGAAGGCCTTCTGCACGGCGGCCTTGTCGCCGCTGGCAGCAACTTTGCTGAGGTTATTGGCGGCCGCGATGAACTCCTTGGCCACCTTACCCACCTCTTCCTTGTTTTGGAAAAACTCCGGTTTGACGCGGGTCTTTAGGTTGCCGATATCTTTATCGGTCCCTGGTCCAAAAAGGGCGCCCATGCGGGAGTTAGCGATACCCGCAATGGCATTGGCGGCGGCCTCAACCTCTTTGGCGTCAAACTTACCCTCCAGGTTGGCCTTGATCTTACCCATGTTCCAACTCATGAAGCTGTAGCCGGCCTGCCGGAACTTGATCTGATCCTCGGGTTTGACTTGCGCGACGGCGGTGGTGGCCAGGGACAGGGCGATGACACCGAGAATAAGGGCTTTTTTCATGATTTTCCTCTTTCCTCTTGGATGATAATGAGTTGCAAGTTACAGCCCCAACGATCTGAATCAACGGGGGGCCTGGCGATACATCAATGAGCGGGCGGGGATGATATACCTTGGCGTCGAGGGGAGGCAATCACCCCAGTGTCAGGAATCAGGATTAATAACCTCGAATGACTATTTGATAAAAGGAGCCTTTATTGCTTGCCGCCGCCCAGGCAGGGAGGCGAGGCAGGCGCCTGGCCCCCCTTATGGAACCATTCCTCCGGCGTCCAGGTATGCATCGCCAGGGCATGGAGGCCGATGGCAAATTCTTTTCCCAAGAGGCCATTGATCAGGCGATGACGGGCGAGGGGCTTGAGTCCGGCGAAGTGGTCGCTGACGGCCAGCAGCCTGAAGTGGGACTCGCCATCCGGGGGGGCATTGTGTTGGGTGGTTTCGTCGATCAGCTCCAGATGGATCGGACTTAGCTCGCGGGTGAGGAGGTCCTGGATGCGTTGGGCGCGACTCATGGCGTTTCTATCCTCGGGGGCTGGCCCCGGACGGTAATCATGCAGACTGGGTGAATTTGTGGCCTGCTATTGGTTATGACAAGCGCCCAGGCTGTTCAAAAAACACTTCAGGGGCTGCCCGGCGGCAAGGCCGTCAACAAGCCCAGAATCTCCTCATGGCCATTCGCCCGGGCCCAGTCCCGGGCATCGCGGCCATCCACATCCTGGAGATTGGGGTTGGCGCCTTGGGAGAGCAGGATGGCAACGCTGTCCTGACGGCCATCCTTGGCGGCCCAGAGGAGGGCGCTCCACCCGGCGCCGGGCTCCTGGTGGTCCAGATCCGCCCCACGCGCGATCAGGAGACGGACCAAGTCTCCGTGCCCTCGCGAAGCGGCCAGCATGAGGACGGTGTAACCCCCTTTATCCTCGGCATTCGGATCGGCACCCGCGTCAAGCAAGCGTCGGGCGGTCGCCAGATGGCCGTTGAGGGCAGCCTTCATGAGGGGCGTCCAATGACAGCCATCCACGGGGTCAGGGGCGGCTCCCGCGGCGAGTAGGCTATCGATGGCCGGAAAATCACCGCGCTCCGCCAACAGCACCAGGGCGGGATCGGAGGCTTCCGGCGCTTGAGTCTGTTCCGGGGGCGCCTGGGTACAGGCGGTGAAAATGAACAGGCTCCCGAGGATGGGGCCCAGAGGGGGGAAGGGTGCGGTGGCTAGTGGCTGCATGGCCCGGAATTGTCCGCCCCGTTCTGGCTAGCGCCAATGCGTTCTCGCAAGCGGGACTCAAAAGAACCCAGGCGCCATGGGCACAGAAGCGCGGGGCATGCTACTTATCCTTGTTCTTGGACGTACTGGGGCTGGTAGTCGCCGAAGCGGATTTTTTTGGGACCGAGGATGCCGTGGCCGTGGCCTTGGTGGTGGTTGGGGCCGCGCCGGCTTTCGTGGTGGGCGGGACCACCTTCGCCGCGGGGGCTTTCGCGGTGGGCGGGATCACCTTCGCCGCGGTGACTTTCGTCGCGGGCAGGGCCGCTTGGGAGGTCGTGGCGGCAGGAGTCTTGGTGGCGGTGCCCGTGGTCGCTTTCACCGGTGCCGTGGTCTTGGTCTTGGGAGTCGTCTTAGGGGCAGAGGTGACCACGGAAGCGCTTTTCGGGCTAGCGGCAACGGCTGGGGATTTCGCCGTGCCTGCCAGCGCCGCTTTAGGGGCTGTCGTCGCGGCCGGTTTGCCGCTAGGCGCGGTGGTCATGGATTTTGGGAAGATGGGAACCGACTTAGAGGGTATCGCTGTGGACCTGGTGGCCTGTGGGGTGGGCTTTAACATCAGGGACTGGGTTGGTACGGCGGCCACCTTGGTGGCTGACTTGGCTGGCGGGGCTGCCTTAGGGGCTTGTGAAATTTTAGTGACGGGCGTTACGGGCGGAATCTTGGACGGGAGCGTATTAGCCCTCGAGACGGCTGTTGCGGTAGCCGTGGCGGCCGCCGCCGGGGGCAGGGACCAGTTCACGGCCGAGCTTGGCTGTCTTTCCTCGACCACCACATTGGGGGTGTCCTCCGGGAAATAGGACGGGAGGGTTTCCGGCGTGGAGGTCGAGATCGCTTCGGAGGCTGGCGAATCAGTTGGCGCGGTGTCTCTCATACCACCGATGGGCGGCAGCGCATTGGCAATTCGTGGTCCCGCCTCGTGCCAGGAGTTTTGCAGGATCGAGAGAGAGTGCGTCAATTCGTTGCGATAGGTCTCGGTATAGTCTTGACGAACCTCCTTGCTGGTGCCGCGCGCTGTCACGGCCTCGGCGCTCAATTGCACCTCGACGCCGCCGGAACGGTCAAAAAAGTCGGTCCGTACCTCGATCACCGGTGGCAATGGCCCCCGAGAGGCTCCGGGCGCGAGGTTTTCCGCCGCGGCATCATCCAGATTCCGTTGTAGGATCAAGCTGTCGCGGCCAGCTTTCTGGACCTCCCAGCCTTGAGTGACCGCCGCGCCCATGGCCGCTCCCCGGACCTGCTGAATATTGCCACCCGAGAAGTACATACTGGGTTTGTTTGGATCGGGGACCGCTGTCTGCGACAACGCATCATCCTCATCCCCATATTGTCCCGATCGTGGCGACGAGGCGCAGCCCGCCAGGATCAGCCCCAGGCTGCCTAAAGCCAGTAGATTCAATAACCCACGCAAGTTCAACGATACTTCCTCTCTTGTCAGCCTATCTGATCACGAATGCCCAAGGTCCGCGCCAGTTTGAGGTGCGAATCTTATCACGATGTCAGTGCCTTAGTTCCTGTGCGTCCCGTGGCTGTTGGACGTGGGGTGTGCCTATTCCACGCAAACTGGACACCCATTCCAGCGCAAGCTGGACACCCGTTCCACGCCAACCTGGACAGTCGGAGCGAAGCGACGCGCGGGGTGGATGCTGTTTACGCTGGGGTG
>JBGAUK010000190.1:0-1009 GCA_044228695.1 Chromatiaceae bacterium
TTCGAATCCTCTCACCCCGACCAATATTTCAAGCACTTAGGCGGCTCAGGCCGCCTTTTCTTTGTCCGGTGTGCCGGATAATGTGCGGAGCGGGGTCTCGATCCGCGCCGCGTCCTCCTGTAAATGTTGCGGTGCCAGGTGGGCATAGCGCAGCACCATATCCAGGCTGGACCAACCGCCCATCTCCATCAGGCGTTGCAAGGGCGTCCCTGCCTGGACGTGCCACGAGGCCCAGGTGTGGCGCAAATCGTGCCAGCGGAAACCGCCGATCTCCGCTCGAGCTAGGGCCTTGCGCCAGGCATTGCCGCCCGCCTTGGTGACCGGCTGCCCTTGGTAGGTAAACACCCGGGTCGGATGTTCACCCTGTTGCCGGCGCAGCACCAGCACCGCATCCCGGTTGAGGCTGATGCCGATGGCCTTCCGCGCCTTGGCCTGGTCCGGGTGAATCCAGGCGACCCGCCGCTCCAAGTCCACTTGCGACCATTCCAGGCCCGTGACATTGCGTTCCCGCAGGCCGGTGGCCAGCGCGAACCGCGCCATCTCCGCCAGGTGTGGCGGCAGTTCCGCCAGCAGCCGTTCGGCCTCCTCCCGGGTCAGCCAGCGAATGCGCCGGGAGGGCTCGGGGAGCAGGGGGATGGTCGGCGCCTGGTCCAGCCAATCCCAGGCCATCGCCGCTCGGCGCAGGATGGCATGGACCACGGACAGCAGGCGGTTGATGGTGGCATTGGTCACCGGCTGGCCGCTCATCCGCGTTTTCTCCCGCCGGCGGGCGCTCACCAGGCCGCGCAGCCCCTCGCGGTTGATTTGGTCCAGATAGAGCGTTCCCAGGTACGCATCCAGCCAGCGCAGGTGGGCCAGGTCATCCGCGTGGCTGGCTTTGTGGCTGGTCTCCTCGATCCATCTCACGACGGCTTCCTGCCAGGTGTGGCGTAGCTTTTCGCCCATGCGGGCGATGCGCCACAGTTCTTGCTTTAGTCGGGCTTCGTATTCCTCGGCGGCTTTTTTGTCT
>JBGAUK010000191.1:0-1005 GCA_044228695.1 Chromatiaceae bacterium
TATAATGAGGAGCGTCCTCATAGCGCGCTTGACGGGGCGACACCGGCCGAAGTTCATCATGCCTCATCGCCCCCGAGTTGGCAATAATTCTTGGCGCTTTGTTTCCCACCTACGCGACGTATCTTCTCGCCAATACTAAACGGCGCATCGCCACGTAATACCCCGATCATCACCTTTTTCGGAACGCGCTCAATGCCAGAGGTCGGAAATCGACAGATGTGCTTTTTAACCTGTGGTAAATTGGCATGAGTTCTCGATCAACATGGAGGCTAGCAATCCATGCTGACTTGACTCATATGATGATGCGAATCCTGGTCATCTGGAATAAACGGCTTGACAATCGTTTTTCTAGTGTGAAACCATAGATGCTAATGAAGTTGAAATGAAAAGGCCCGAGAGATTAACTTATTTTTTAATTCTCGTGGTCCAACGGATGGGGTCCACCTCACCGGACGCGACGACGCTGCTCAAGTTTCGCCATCGGCTGGAAACGGCGGGCCTGACCAAGACGATCTTTGACACCATCAACGCGCTGTTGCGTGAGCGTAGCCTGTTGATGAACCAGGGCACCTGGGTGGATGCCACGATTATCGCCGCCCCGTCCTCGACCAAGAACCAGGCGCGTGCCCGCGATCCCGAGAGGGGTCATACCCGTAAGGGCCAGCAATATTATTGTGGTGCCAAGGCCCACCTCGAGGTCGATGCCGCATCCGGGTTGGTGCATAGCACTACCACCACGGCGGCCAACGTGGCGGATATCACCGCGACGGGCAACCTGCTGCATGGTGAAGAGGTCGCCGTAGTTGCTGATGCGGGTTATACCGGCGCCGCGCAGCGGGCGGAGTGGAAGGACCGGGAGGTGACGTGGTACATCGCGGCTCAGCGCGGCACGATCGCCGCCTGGCCGGACGGTCAGTCGAAGGACTTGATCAAACAGATCGAACAGCTCAAGGCCCAGGTCCGTCGCTGCCGGCCATGGAGAGCGAAGCGAAGGCCGGTAGTCCC
>JBGAUK010000192.1:0-1002 GCA_044228695.1 Chromatiaceae bacterium
GGCATAGGGGGACATCGAGGGCTCGCATTAATCACCTCACCTAGCATTGCCCGCAGGGATGCCTCATCACCCAGGTCCAATGCGGCACGCAACTGCGCGAGGGCATCCTGCAACTGGCGGGACTCGACCGCGCCCGGTTGGCGCGCCACGCGGATCTTGGCATGGGACGTGGCGGCATAGTCCTCATTATCGTAGAACAGCTCCTCGTAGAGCTTTTCCCCCGGTCGTAGGCCGGTGTAGGCGATCTTGATGTCCCGCCCCGGCTCCCGCCCCGCCAACCGGATCATCTGCTCCGCCAGATAGCGGATTTTGATCGGCTCGCCCATGTCCAGCACGAAGGTCTCACCGCCCTGGCCGATGACCGCCGCCTGCATGATCAACTGACAGGCCTCGGGAATGGTCATAAAGAAGCGTTCGATGTCCGGATGGGTGACCGTCACCGGGCCGCCGCGCTCGATCTGCTGCTGAAAGCGCGGCACCACGCTGCCGGCGGAACCCAGGACATTGCCAAAGCGCACCGTCATGTAGCGGCAGTGGGACTGGCGATTCAGGTCCTGGCACAGCAACTCGGCGAAGCGCTTGCTGGCCCCCATGATGTTGGAGGGGTTAACCGCCTTGTCGGTCGAGATCAGCACAAAGCGCGCGCACTGCCAGCGATCCGCCGCCGCCAGCATCACTTGGGTGCCCAGCACATTGTTGCCCAGGGCCGCGGCGACCTGATCCTCCAGCAGGGGCACATGCTTGTAGGCCGCGGCATGAAATACCACCGCCGGACGGGTCAGCCGAAACAGGGCCTCGACCGCCCCGGTGTTGGTGACATCCACCAGCTGCCGCGTCAGGGGCGGGGGATCGGGACCCTCCAGCAATTCCATCTCGATCTGGTAGAGGTTGAACTCGGCATGATCCACCAGCACCAGCCGGGCGGGCCGCAGGCGCCGTAACTGGCGGCATAACTCGGAGCCAATGGATCCCCCTGCCCCGCTGACCAATACCACCTGGTCC
>JBGAUK010000193.1:0-1001 GCA_044228695.1 Chromatiaceae bacterium
TTTGGTTGAAGTTTGCGCAGGGATTCCCCGGCGAGGTTAAGGGGGTGGGCGTGGTGGACCAGGCGGTCGAGGATGGCATCGGCCAGGGTCGGATCGCCCAGGGCGTCCGGTTCATCGCGGAAGGCATAGTCGATCACCCCCACCGGTTCCAGGCACCAGACGACCATGAGATGCAAGCTCTACCGTGCATGACAAGAAAAAGGCCCGAGGGGGTGCTCCCTGGCAGGCTTAGGGAGACTCGGGCCTTTGGGCGGGAGACCCGGCTAGGCGTGCCGAAGTCTTCGCCTCAACTTCAGTTTAGCCCATCGTGAAGCCAACGCCAGTTCAACGCCATCATCTTTTCACCAGGGCCTGCTGGCTTGGCAACCGAAATCCCAAGTTGCGCACAGGGTTCACCAAAAGGCGTTCCAGAAGTCAATAGCGGGCTACCAGGGTTTTGGGTTCTTACCTAATTCACTGTAATTTTTCAAGATCATCAGAGTGGCCAGTCAGTGGCCAGAACCGCACCAGCCCTTAGCGGATGCGCCCTGCGGGGCAATGGACAACGGTTATCGACAGAGTTATCCACAGCGACTGGGGAAAACCACTGCTCACCGGTCCACTTCAGTGGCTTAGGGCCTACTTCAGACTTTGGCTGCTCACCCCCGACGCCAGATTGCTATCTCCATCCTTTCCGGAACTCGTCGAGCGATAGCGTGCGGCAAGGCACTCCCCGCCGCGCCGCTCGGGTCATGAGTGCTTCGCGTCGCGCTGAAGTCGTTGACCGGTTCCGCCTCGGCGAGCAATTCCGTCGCCGTGGTCCATTGGCCGCCGCGCAGATCGAACCAAGTCGTCAGGAACAACTTAAGTAGACGATCCACCGCCAGTGGGCCGAGTGCGCGGCCAAGGGTTGGCTGAGAACGGGGAGAAATCTTGCTGATTGACACTGATCCGCGTTGTTACGTGCTTAATGGATTGAGAAATGGGAAGAGCCGGGACATGAGGGGATAAAACGGCCAAAG
>JBGAUK010000194.1:0-1000 GCA_044228695.1 Chromatiaceae bacterium
ATAAGGGTTTTCCTCGCGAGTCCCGACTGGTGCGACAGGATGACTTTAACCTTGTCTTCTCAGGGCCTAAGCGATACGTCAACGACCTATTCACGATACATGCTAAGAAAACAACGTTTGGTTTAGCTCGACTAGGCTTAGCAATTGCAAAAAGATGTGCCAAGAAAGCGGTCGAACGAAATAGGCTCAAGCGAATAGTCCGAGAAAGCTTCAGGACTCACAGAGAAATGCTGTGCCAATTTGATCTGGTCGTCATGTGTCGCCCTAAAGCCCTGATGGCGACGAACACTGAACTCTCAGATTCATTGATCAAGCTCTGGAATCAGGTAGAAAGGGATCACTAATGCGCAAGCTAATGATTAGCTTGATCCGTGGCTACCAGTACTTCATCAGTCCATTATTGGGGAATCACTGCCGCTTCCATCCCAGTTGTTCCCATTATGCAGTGGAATCTTTAAAGATCCACGGTCCATTCGTCGGGTCTTGGTTGGCATTGCGGCGGTTAGGCTGTTGCCACCCCTGGCATGAAGGTGGATACGATCCAGTTCCACCCAAAATCCAACGCGACTCACCAAATAGTGAAACATCTGCCTACAAACAACCCCCCGACCGCACCTCTTGATGTGACTGGCCATGGATAATCTTCGACTCGTTCTCCTCTTCACACTAGCCGCGATCCTGCTGTTACTGTATCAGGCCTGGGTGCAGGACTATGGTCCCATAGGTGGGCAACCCAAGGTATCGCAAGTACAAATAGTGCCTGATGCCAAATTAGAAAAGCAGCCCAGCAGCGCCGAAATCCTCCCCAACCTTGAAGTTCCGGCAACAAAAATACCCGCCTTACCCTCAACGTCGGGTATGGGCGGAACCAGCGCGCCGGCAGAAGCGGGGGACTTTGCCTCTGGCACCGTCCATGTCGAAACCGACCTCTTTTCCTTAGAAATCGCCCGTCGGGGCGGCGCCATTGTCAGCGCCCGCCTTCTCGATTATCCCCAGAGCC